>JAOZSY010000106.1:2179-9115 GCA_029939445.1 Bacteroidales bacterium | reverse complement strand
CAAAATTTACTTCGATTGATAATGTTATGCGAATAGAGATTAATTCATCTATTGAAGACGTAATTTCAACACTTGGAAGTAAACCTTATAATATATTCTCTAATCAAAAAGATGGTTATACAATATATACTTATAAGTATAAACTTATTGAAAGAGAAGTTAATCCAAAATTAATTAATAATAGAGGAGGAGAGACAACTGGAACAGAAAAATATAATCGTAAGGACCACAATCTTTTCCTTTTATTTAAAGATGATAAACTAGAATCTTTTGTAACAACTGATGGTAGAAAAGATTCAAAATCACTTATAATGTTTAATAATACGCTATATACGATTAGTCAAAATAAAGGAGAATATATTATAGTTCCAGTCACTATACAAGAAGAAAGTAGTCCTTCAACACCTTCTGAATCAGGTAAAAATAAAAAGTTTTTGTTCTTTTAAATATTACATAAAATAGAAACCAATCCATAAGACTGTATCTGCGATAATTGCAGGGTTTTGAGGTAATTATAAGCTCTGTGCAAAACTTGACACTATAAAGCCTTTAAATCCTGCAACTATGCATGTGTTTGGATATATGTAAATTGCATAATGTGTTTATTACATAGAATGTTAATAAATTAAACTTAAAGGAAAATGAAGTTATATTAGTACAAAAGTTTAGTAATTTTATCAAACTTTAGAATATCCAAATGAACACAACCTACTACATAGAAGCCCTAAGGCAAAAACTGGAACAGTCCATTGCTCCACAGAAGATATCTGTGCGTTCTACTGAGTTTCTGTCGGGGGTGATATTTGGGAGTACTCATGAAAATATTTCTGCTACAACTCTGCAGCGCTTTTTTGGTGTTGTGCACAATAGTTCACAGGTGTCGGAGCGAAGTTTGGATATTATATGTGAATTCCTAGGATACGGAAACTGGAATTCGTTTTGCTCAAATGATGAAATTAACTCATTAAAGAAAAGCACTAAGATAGTAACTGACGATATGGGACTAAAGCTTTTTGAAATGGCTCTTAAAAATCACGATTTTAAAACAGTAATTGATTATATCAAACTTCTGATAATTAATAAAGATGTAGCTACCTTATCTAAGGTTGAGGAAATGCTTGAAGTGCTTTTTGAAAGAGATAATACTGCAAAGGATGAATTATTGCCTAAGCTTAAGAGACTAAAAGATGTTAAAGGGTTGATGTCAATAGACAATATAATATCTACATCGGTAAAAAAATAATTTATCATCTAATTACAGGAATTGTACGAATTATTGTCCGCTTTCGGATAATCTTTAATTAGTTAAATTCGATGATGTTAAGAAAGTAGTATCCTTACAAAGAATAATTCGTCACAAAGTATTCCAAATATTCAGGAATCTTTGTCCCCAAATAGTATGGCAAATTCATTAATAAATACGGAGTTCCACCAGGTGTTACAGCCTTTTCAACCTTAAATTCACCACCGTAAACTCTAACAGCATAAGGATGAGGCGAAGCTTCAACAAACTGATGTAATGACCGTAGTGTACCTACTTTGCCGGATTTTATTTCTATTGGAACAACCATATTTTGAACTCTATAAATTAAATCAACCTCTGCTGATGAGCCCTTCTTCTCCCTTACCCAAAAATTAGGTTTATATGGTATATCTTGATGTATTGATATCAGCTCCTGACCAATAATATGCTGAATTATTTCGCCTCTATATATATTGCTAAAATCTGAGACTTTTAGCATTTCGCCCTGTAATAATAGTATCTGACTCAGCATGCCAGTATCTATAAACTGTAGCCTTGGCCGTTTTCTCAAATCCGACATTATAGGCAAGTCCGTATCTGTGGATGCGTATATTATCTGAATAACCTTTGCCAAATCCAATGATAAAAGTGCTTCTCCAACTTCCCTTGATTTATAGTTTGACTTGCCAAAGCCTTCATACTTTATTCTTGATAGTTGATATGGCGCTGTGGACATAATATGTCTTATTACCTTTTTTTCTACATCACTTTTCGAGTATTTCTCAATATCATCCTTATATGATTGCCATAGTTTACTGTATAAGCTGGTTAGGTTCACTAGGTTTTTATCCTCCAAATATTTACTTAATATCTCTGGCATTCCTCCAATCATGGCGTACTCATTAAAGGAATCCATTAATGATTTATGCGCATAATCAGGTATAGGTACTTCGTTTAATACTTCCACTGCCAACTCATTTTTTGCAGCACCTAAGTATTCTTCAAAATTAACAGGATATAAATACAAATAATCAATTCTGCCAACGGGGAAACTTGGCACCTTGCTCAATGCAAATTCTAATAATGAGCCTGCCGCAATTATATGTATATCTGGATTTTCTTCGTAAAAATATCTTAGTTGCTTTACTGCAATTGGCTCTTCCTGTATTTCGTCAATAAATAGTAAGACACTCCCTTTATTAGGTTTTATGCCTTTTTCAAAGAATATAGCATTAAGTATTTTTACAGCGTCATCAATCTTGAATAATTCCTTATCGGCTTTACGCTCTAAATTTAGCTCTATATAATTGTCAAATTCTCTAGCAAAATCTTTTACTAAAGTGGTCTTCCCAACTTGCCTAGCACCTCTAATCAAAAGTGGCTTGTGGTTGTTTGAGTTCTTCCACTCCATTAATCGTTGAAAACCAGATCTGTGTATTATCATAATATTGTATGTTTCTTAAATTTAATAGTGCAAATATACTAAAAAAAACACAAAGTATGGGCAATATCCCTAAATCCTTGTAACAAAGTAGGGGCAATATTCCTAAATTCATGTAACAAAGTAGGGGTAATATCCCTAAATCCATGTAACAAAGTAGGGGTAATCTATTTAATAATTGTACTCTTCATCTTAATATTACCTAATGTATTTCAATTGTTTAACGTTTATTTGATGAATTGTTTAATCGTATTCAAAACATTTATTTCTCAGCGCATGAGTTAAAAAGTATGTAAGATAATTACCATTTTTATATTGTAATGCTTGAAAACGGTAAAAAAAGTATCGTAAAGCGCAGTAAAATAATGAATTGTGATTAAAGTAAAATGAAAAGATTTAGAGCATGATTTGTTTTTAGCTTTGTTGCATAAATAAGAATAATTAATCACTAATTAAAAGATTGGGAGGAGTTGATTTTGCATAAACACTTAATCAGCAATCAAAACAATTAATTACAATGAAGCAGTGAAGTTTTACGAATAATGATTGCTCAAATAATTATTAGAAAATCTTCGATGCTTCTTTTTATTTGAATAAAGAGTTTTCAAATCAGATTCTATAAAAAACCAATAAAGCTATTGTATTAATCCTACCTTTGTTCTAAATATTAAAATCTGTGATATACTTCATCGTTTACTTCATCCTATTGTTTATTGTATGGTATATGAACCGTGATGAGGGTCTTGCGTCAATTTTTCAAAGCACAAAAAAAACTAAATGGATTGTTGCGGCCATATCAATGTTTATGCTTTCGGAAGGCGATATGGGGCAGTTGTATAGTGGTATTATTTCTGAAAAAGGAATATGGGGCCTTTGGCTTTTATGGGTTGGCTTAATTTCTACGGCAATAGTTCCTTTAGTATTTGCTCCTATGTGGGTAAAACTAAATTTACTTACCGATAATCAGTTTACACTTTATAGATTCTCTGGCTCTGCCGCCAAAACTCTTCACAAATTTAGGGCAGTTTACGTTGGTGGAATAATCGTTTCATTTGTGTTGGCTTTTAAAACAGTTGCTTTTAGTAGAATATTGCAGGTTTATTACGATATTCCGATGGCACAGTCAGTTTTAATCACAGGAGCCTTACTTAGTCTATTCGCATTAAAGAATACCTATTCTTCAAAATTTAAAACAGATATTCTGCATGGAATAATCTATATTGCATCATTAATTATAGCTTTCTATTTTTTGTATAAAAACTCTGGTGGATACCAAAATATTATTGAAACTATACGGTTAAAATCTCCAGACACCTTATCAATAGTGCCACCAAAAGGAAATCAGGATCTCTGGAATGCTATGTTTATTTACCTTGGTATTCAATGGTGGAGTAGTTCTACTTATGATGGTGGAGGTCCCGAAATGTCGCGTTATACTGCCGCAGGCTCCAAATGGGGAGCAATAAAGGTCGGCTTGTTTTCTAAAATATTATTAATTCCCATAACATTAGTAGTCATATTTATGGCGTTAATGAGTTATGTAAATACGGGTTTTTCTGCCAATGGTGAAATAGGGTTTATAATATCAATATTTGAAAGCACCCCCGAATACCTAGCTCCTATTGTCCTTTTAGGATTTTTTGCATTATTTATTTCTAGTTCCGAAAGTACGCTCAATTGGGGAGCTTCATTCTTAGCTGTTGATTATTATAAAGGCTATTTGCAAACCGATAAAAGCGAAAATCATTATCGAATTATTTCGTTTTTAAGTATGCTTTTGCTTAGTATTACCGCAACTATAATTGCTTATTATGTAGATAGTCTTGAGCTTTTGATTAAAATAATGTTCTCCATTTCGGCAGGTGTAGCTCCAGTTTTTATTCTGCGGTGGTTTTGGATGCGTATAAATGCTTGGTCGCAGCTATCAGCAATGTTAAGTTCGGGAGTTTATACGTTATTATTCTTTATTTTCGAATATTACAATCCTAATATTTTTGAATCATCAGGTCTTTTTGCTCACGAGTGGAGAATGATTGTAGTTACATTACTTACTACAGTAACTTGGCTAATTATTACATTTCTAACGCCAAAAGATAGTGCTGAGGTAGTAAATAAGTTTGTAAAAATTCTTCCTCCAAAAAATGAAATAATAAAACTATTTATTGTGGCTATTTTAATAGGACTCGCATTTATATTTGTACAATCAGCAATTATTTATTTGTTATTTAGTTAGTATTTATAGCTTTAGAATAGTATTGCTAAACAGTGAATAATGCTATCAATTTTATCACCCATCAGTATGATTATTAGCACAAAAATATTGGCTAAAAAAACCTACATTTGCAAAAATCTTATAACAAAATAATGGCAGACATAAAACAACTACAAGACTTTGCTACTCAGGTACGTCGCGATATATTGCGTATGGTACATGCAGTAAGTTCAGGACATCCAGGAGGCTCTTTGGGAGCAACAGATTTCGTAACAGCTTTATATCAAGAAATAATGGAGCATAATGCTTCAAATTTTAATATGGAAGCTAATGGTGAGGATGTATTTTTTCTTTCAAACGGACATATATCACCAATGTGGTATAGCGTATTAGCTCATTCAGGCTATTTTGCAGTTTCGGAACTGGCAACATTTCGTAAATTAAACTCTCGCTTGCAAGGGCATCCAACTACAGCAGAAGGACTAGAAGGTATTCGCATGGCATCAGGTTCGCTGGGTCAAGGTTTATCGGTAGCTTTAGGTGTAGCTTTGGCAAAAAAACTAGATGGTGATAATCACTTAGTTTATACTTTGCATGGCGATGGCGAATTGGACGAAGGTCAAATTTGGGAAGCAGCATTATATGCAGGAGCAAAAAAAATTGATAATATTATTGCTACTGTTGATTATAATAAGCAACAAATAGATGGTTCTATTGAGCATGTAATGGATCTTGGTGATCTTGGTGCAAAATGGAGAGCTTTCGGTTGGCAAGTAATGGAAATGCAAGGTAACGATATGGCAGATATTATTAAAGTAATGGCTGAAGCAAAAGCTGCTACTGGTAAAGGAAAACCAATTGCTATTCTTATGCATACCGAAATGGGTGCTGGAGTAGATTTTATGGAAGGAACTCACCAATGGCACGGAAAAGCGCCTAATGATGACCAATTAGCCACAGCTTTAGCTCAATTACCAGAAACTCTTGGTGATTATTAATAGCTATTATTTTTTATTAATCTGATTTCGTTTACGAGATTTAATATTAAGAATACAATGAAAAAAATTACATATACAGATATAAATGATACTCGCTCTGGATTTGGAGCAGGATTATTAGAAGCTGGAAAAAAGAATAAGAATGTTGTAGCAATGTGTGCTGACCTTATTGGCTCTCTAAAAATGGATGCTTTTAAGGATGAGTTTCCTGAAAGATTTTTCCAAGTAGGAATTTCTGAAGCTAATATGATTGGTATGGCTGGTGGTTTGGCTACTGCTGGTAAAATTCCTGTAACAGGTACTTTTGCTAACTTTTCTACAGCACGAGTTCTTGACCAAGTACGCCAAACAGTGGCTTATTCAAATAAGAATGTGAAAATATGTGCTTCTCACGCTGGTCTTACTCTTGGCGAAGATGGTGCTACTCACCAAACTATGGAAGATATTTCTATGATGAAAAACCTTCCTAATATGGTTGTGATTAATCCTTGCGATTATAATCAGACAAAAGCTGCTACAGAAGCAATTATGGAATATGTAGGTCCTGTATATTTAAGATTTGGTCGCCCTAAAGTTCCTAATTTCACTCCTGCTGATCAGGAATTTAAAATTGGTGAAGCACTAATGCTTAACGAAGGAGCTGATGTAAGTATCTTTGCAACAGGTCATATGGTGTGGAAGTCAATAGAAGCTGGCGAAATTCTTGCCGAGAAAGGAATTGATGTGGAGATAATAAATATCCATACTATTAAACCAATGGATAAGGAAGCTGTCTTAAAATCTGCTGCAAAAACAGGTTGCGTTGTAACTGCTGAAGAGCATCTTCGTAATGGTGGTTTGGGTGATAATATTGCGCAAATACTTGCTCTTAACAATCCTCTTCCTATGGAAATGGTTGCTGTAGATGATAAGTTTGGCGAAAGTGGTACTCCTGACGAATTAATGACTAAATACGGTCTTGATGCTAAGGATATTGTTGCAGCTGTTGAGAGAGTAATTGCTAGAAAATAGTTTTCAGATTAAGACTACCAACTGAAGACTG
>JAOZSY010000106.1:0-2079 GCA_029939445.1 Bacteroidales bacterium | reverse complement strand
ACTGAAGACTGCTGACTGAGTACTGAAGACTGCTGACTGAATACTGTAGCCTGAAACTATGATATATACTGACGAAGAAATAATAGAATTATGCCGCAGTTCGCGTACGCGCGAACGCGGCTTTCGTATTTTATTAAGTCAGTATAAAGAGCGGATTTATTGGCATATTCGTCGTATACTCTACGACCATGATGATGCCAATGATGTAGTGCAAAATGTATTTATTAAAGTTTGGAAATCATTGGATACTTTTAGAGGGGAATCAAAACTGTATTCTTGGATTTATAGAATTGCTACTAACGAAAGTCTCAATTATATTCGTAAAATGAAGAAACATAAAGGCACTTCCATTGATGATGTGGAATATCTGCTAGGTGGAACTTCTTCAAATGCACTTATGACGGGTGATGAGATTGAAAAAAGACTATACCAAGCACTAGATACATTGCCCGCTAAACAACGCCTAACTTTTAATATGAAATACTTTGATCATCTTAAATATAAAGAGATTGCAGAAATACTTGGTGTTGCTGAAGGTACGTTGAAAGCCAACTATTTTCATGCAGTAAGAAAAATAGAAAAATTTTTGAAAGAAGATTAAACCTTTTGCAATAGATATTATCATAATAACCTAATATGAGTAAACAAAAAAACATAATCACCAATTCGGAAGAATTAAAGAATGCACCATTACTATCGGAACTTCAAGATAGAAATAGCATCAGTGTACCTGATGGTTATTTTGATAAACTTGAAGAGGATATTTTGGCACAGACAAATTCTTCTTCTATGGGTGGTATCAAACGTACATTATCCTTTAAAAAGATGATGTATTATGTTGCTGCAGCGTCTGTAGTTGTGCTTTTGAGTTTCTTTGCCATTAGGTTTGTAGATAATAATTCTAAAAATGATATTATTGTTGAAAAACAAAAAACTCAGATGGATAATGTTATTCAGGAAAATGACAATTATAAATCTACTGAAAATGAATATAATAATGAGCTTATTGTAGAGAATAATACTACCAATAATATCTCAACAATAGATCCTAAAACGGATGTCGTAATTGCTAATGATGAAATTAATACCATAGAACCAAACATTGATAATAATAGTGCGATAAACAGTGAGTCGTCACTGGTTAATAACGAAGTAAATAGACAAGAGCAAGTAATTGCTGATAATTCTAGCACGAATGCTGATAATTATTCGGAGATTAATACAGTGAATAATATTAATAGCTCAGCTGTTTCAGCATCTTCAAATTCACAAACTCAGACATCTACTTCCAGAACTATTGCTGCAAGAGTTTCTAATGCAGAAGGGGGAAATATTCTACTTCCTAATGATACTTGTACTAATGATGACTTTGAAATTTCGATACCAAATAATGAGATGTTTAATAGCTTAGATGTTGTTTGGAGTAATAATTCTTCGAAGAAAAAATTTAAATTTACAAAGAGTGGAACATATTGGGTCAACTTTTATGAAGAAAAAGAACTTCTTTATACTGATACTATAAAAGTACAGATAGTGCCAACTCCTGAACTGGAATTAGCTCATCAATTTGATATTTGTAATCATCAGTCGCTTCTTCTTAATACAGGACTTAACGATGATGTATATACTCATAATTGGTCGATAAGTAATAGTCATAAATCAGAGATATTATTGGAAAACCTGGAGCCAGGAATGCAAGATATAGAGTTAGTGGTTTTATCTTGTGCCGATACTATCAGCGAAATTATTGCACTAAACATACAAGATTGTAATATTGAAATACCAAATATAATAACTCCTAATAATGATGGCTATAATGATGCTTTTGTTGTTAAAGGATTGAGATATTACCCACAGAGTTCCCTAAATATATTTGATAGGAATGGTAAGCTTGTATTTCAAGCAATGGACTATCATAATGATTGGAAAGCCGAAGATGTTGCTGATGGAACTTATTTCTACTCATTAATAATTAATGATGGTAAGAAAACTGAAAAGGGTGGTGTCTTAAAGGTGATGAGATAATTTTTTACCTGGGCTTCGGTACATTTTTTTGTATCTCGTTCCTCGACACAAAAA
>JAOZSY010000316.1:2074-2722 GCA_029939445.1 Bacteroidales bacterium | reverse complement strand
CTAATTCGTGAATTAATTTCTTTTTATATAAAAATTCCTTTTAACGAGCTTAGTCCTAATTTTGATAAGCGGATTAGCGAAAGCCAATTATTGGATATTCATTTTGGGGCAAAGCGACTCCTAACAAATGAGCCAATTCAATATATAACTGGCGAAACAGAATTCTTAGATATAACTCTAAAAGTAAATAAACATACTTTAATTCCACGTCCCGAAACTGAAGAGTTAGTTTTACTTATAGAGAAAAGCTTGAAAAACAAGCCCACAAATAAGCTTAAAATACTAGATATAGGTACCGGAAGTGGATGTATTGGGGTTTCTATTCAAAAACTATGCAATGCAAAAGTAATTGGCATTGATTTTTCGAAAGAAGCATTGCTATTGGCTAAAGAAAATGCTGAATTAAATAATGCATCAATTACCTTTAAGCAAATAGATTTCCTAAATAAAGAAAACAGGGACTCTCTTCCTAATTTTGATATTATTATAAGCAATCCACCTTACGTTCAAAATTCGGAAAAATCGATAATGCAAAAAAATGTTTTAGATTTTGAGCCAGAATCAGCACTTATTGTGGAAAACAATAATCCTCTTATTTTCTATAAAGCACTTCACGATTTTGCCTTATCACACTTAAATCAAGGTGGT
>JAOZSY010000316.1:0-2064 GCA_029939445.1 Bacteroidales bacterium | reverse complement strand
GTGCAAAATCACATCTAAACAAAGGCGGAAGTATTTGGCTTGAAATAAATGAATATTTAGCAAATGAAACTGCTGAGCTATTTAGGACTAATTACTCAAATGTAGAAGTCATTAATGATTTTAGGGATAAAGCTCGATTTATTAAAATTAAATAATCTGATCATATAGCACAATCATCTTGACCGTAGTTATACTATTATTCATTCATCTTCGGGCAGAGATGCCCGAGATACAGTGGATCAATCAGCACTTATCTCTTTAGCAAAATCTTCACTAATATAATTATCGGTACTCATACATACATTTGCGGCAAATTTATCAGCAATTGTAAGCATTTCTTCCCACTGAGTAATCGACATACTCTCCAATTCCTTTTTAGTGATCTTATTTTTGAATAGATAATATATTAAACCAGCATTAAAAGTATCACCAGCGCCAACAGCACTAATTGGATTTAGTTTCTGCACTTTAAAATGTTTTCTCTCTCCTCTAAAAGCCCAATCTATTCCTTTTTCATTACGAGTATAAATTAAAGATGATGGATTCAATGGCATTATTCTTTTATGCACCTCATCGAAAGTATCTGTTCCAAAAATAAGGTTAAAATCTTCATTAGAAGCTTTTACAATATCTGCAAAACGTATATTATCCTCTATAAATGGCAAAACGGTACTCAATAAAGAGCTGTGATTTGGTCTAAAATTTGGATCATAAATAATAATTGCATTCTTACGTTTTGCCTCAAGTAAGAAATCCACTAAAGCACCCCTAACTTCAGCCTTTATCCCATAAAACGAACCAAATAGTATTATATCATCTTTATTAATATCTGGGAATTTAAGTTTTACTTTTTGTGGAGTATTAATTTTATAGAATGAGTATTTTGGAGAATTTTCATCATCAATAAAAGCCAATGCCAATCGTGATTTACTTTCAGGATAAAAAGCAAAATGATCAATATTTACTTTATTCTCAACAAGAAAAGTTCTCATAATTTCACCCACCGCATCCTTAGCAGTATCGCCAATATAATGAATTGGCAAACCTAATCTACCAAGCGAAACTGATGAATTAATCATAGCTCCTCCTACTTTGGCATCAATGGGTTTTCCATTCAAAAAAATTATGTCATAAATTGCCTCGCCAACAGTATAAATTTTTCTCATAAAATATTTTTGGATTACTATTAGTGCAAAAATAGGTTAAATATAGATTAATAAATTTCTAAATAATACAAAAAGGAAAACAAGGCAATAAAAGAAGCAATATTTATTTATCTACCTTATAAATAACTTTCATATCAGGAGATTCGGTAAAGAAATAATGCACCCAAATATAGATATGGCTATAAATTGCAATTAGTATAGATGCCTTTGAGAACAGAAGCAAGCCTGGGAGATATACTATAAAAAATGCATATAGGTACATACCATTATTTGTATATTTATAGATCCCTTGCTTCACATAGGGAAGTTTAGAAACACTATCGTCAAAATGATCGAGTCCGGCTGCTCTATCCGTTCCAAAAAATCTCATAACAGAATACATAGAGATAACCACAATAACAAAGAATATCGCAGACAATGAATATACTATAAAAGGGTCAAAATCTAAGGTATAAGAATTTGAAATAGCTAAAAAGCTTAGAATAAAGACTCTCCCTATTAAGAAAACAAAGAATATTGCTTTATAAATAACAAATGCATTTTTGCCAAGAATATTGCTTAGCGATTTATAATAAAGTTCGTAACGCCAAGCCAATAATACATATACTTGGTGCACAATTGGAAAAACTATTGCCACCACTATCCACCCTAAGGTAGATATACCCCAAAGCTCACCAGAAATTATTTTATCATCGTAATTTACAATGAAATACAATGAAACAAATAAAAGTACTAATGATAATAAATGCCATTCTTGTTTATATAGAATTTTTTTCAAAATAAATATATTATTGAATAATTAGTTTTTGAATAATTTGCTCATTATTTTGCATATAATGGATTATATAATACCCTTTTGAAAGACTGTGATTAAGACTTGCATTTCCAGAAGTAAATA
>JAOZSY010000105.1 GCA_029939445.1 Bacteroidales bacterium | reverse complement strand
TAATTTGTACCCAGGGCCGGGCTCGAACCGGCACTCCGTAAGGAATTGGTGTTTGAGACCAACGCGTCTACCAATTCCGCCACCTGGGCATTTATTTTAATGGTCATAAAACCATTATTGGTAGTAATCCAAATCAATCTCTTAATTTGAGAGCACAAAGGTAATATTATTATTCTTTCAATTGTAATTAGAAGCTATTTTTATTTTATAACTATTTTTAGAAAAAATCATTAAAAATAGTTTCATTGTCAATAGCTTTTTCATATCTTTGTCGATTGAATTATGGAAATATCCGAAAGTTATTAATTCTATTGACGTTCAATATATAGTATATATAATTAGCAGAAAATAAAGTATTTTGCATATGGAACTCTTCCTTGAGTTTTTGTGGAAATAATAGCTTAAAAGAAAGAAATCCTAAAAGATTATTGGTAATATAGTAAGGTTAAAATATTTATGGCATTATTAGACGGACTTAATGAAGTACAACGTGTGGCAGCTGCTCATACCGAAGGCCCAAGCATGATTATTGCTGGTGCTGGCTCGGGTAAAACACGTGTGCTTACTTATAAGATTGCGCACCTTATCGAAAAAGGTGTTGATCCGTTTAATATTATGGCATTAACGTTTACCAATAAGGCTGCCCGAGAGATGAAGCAACGTATTGAAGAAATCGTAGGCACCGAAGCGCGAAGTGTTTGGATGGGTACTTTTCACTCGGTATTTTCTAAAATATTAAGAATTGAAGCTCAGAAAATTGGCTATCAGTCTAATTATACTATTTACGACTCTGATGATAGTAGAAGTATTGTAAAAAAGATAATTAAGGAGCTTCAACTTGATGATAAAACCTATAAACCAAATGTGGTATTGAGTAGGATTTCATCTGCAAAGAATAACTTGATTTCGCCGTTAGATTATAACAACAACCCTTCTCTATTATCAACAGATAAAGAAAGTGGAAAAGGACGTATTGGCGAAATATATACAATATACCAAGAAAGATTGAAACGTGCATCGGCAATGGACTTTGATGATTTGTTGTTTAATACAAACGTGCTTCTTCGCGACCATCCTGATGTTCTTATTAAATATCAACGTAGATTTAAATATTTCCTAGTGGATGAGTACCAAGACACTAACCACTCTCAATATCTGATAGTTAAAAGATTGGCCGCACAGTCCGAAAATCTTACTGTAGTGGGTGATGATGCTCAGAGTATTTATGCTTTTAGAGGTGCAGATATTCAGAATATCCTTAATATGAATAAGGATTATAATTCGCTTAAAACATTTAAGTTAGAGCAAAATTATCGGTCAACTCAGAACATTGTAAATATTGCAAATTCGATTATTATTAATAATCAAAAGCAGATAAAAAAAACCATTTGGACCTCCAATGATATTGGTGAAAAAATACAGTTAAATTCCACATTAAGTGATATGGCGGAAGGAAGTCTTGTGGCAAGAAACATATTTAGCATTAAGAATACGAATCATGCTAAAAATACAGATTTTGCAATTCTTTATCGTACAAATTCTCAGAGTAGAGCGATGGAGGATGCACTTCGTAAAATGAATATTGCATACAGAATATATGGTGGATTATCGTTTTATAGCCGCAAAGAGATTAAGGATTTATTATCTTATTATCGCTTAGTGATTAATCATAATGATGAAGAGGCACTAATGCGTGTTATTAATTATCCGAAACGTGGTATTGGAAATACTAGTATTGATAAATTAAGACTTGAGGCTAATAGACTTAATATGTCGCTTTGGGATTTAATGACAAACATTTTGCAAAGCAATATACTAGCAAAAGGAACAGCCAATAAGATTAACGATTTTGTTAATATGATTAAGAGCTTTGCCCTTGATCTAAATAAGAAGAACGCTTATGATTTAGCAAATGATATTGCGAAAAAATCGGGTGTTATTGCAACATTATACGCTGCTCGTGAGGAGCAAGAGGATATAATGCGTTTTGAAAATGTTGAAGAACTTTTGGCTAGTATTAAAGAGTTTACAGAAGAGGAAAATGATGAGGTTGATGCTTTAGAAATGCGAACATTAGAACTCTTTATGCAAGATATAGCTTTGCATACCGATGCGGATAAAAACAACGTAGATAATGAGGATACGGTTACATTAATGACTATTCATGCTTCAAAAGGATTAGAATTTCCTTACGTATTTATTGTTGGTCTTGAGGAAAATCTATTCCCATCAATGATGTCGCTTTCGTCAAGAGCCGATATTGAGGAGGAACGAAGACTTTTTTATGTTGCTCTTACAAGAGGCGAGAAACAAGTGTTCTTAAGCTATGCCGGAAGTAGGTATAAATGGGGTAATCTACAGTATTCTGAGCCAAGTAGATTTATCAGCGAGTTAGATAGTAATTATGTGGAAGATAATACAATGGACGGACTAATGTCTTTTGGAAAAACACAGGAAAATAGCACATATCAAATATCACAAAAAAAAGATTTGAAAAGTTTTGTGTCAAAAACGAAACCTAAATCTAAATTAGAGAGTAGAAGTAACGTTAGTATACAAACAAATAACAAAAAACTTAAACGCGTGGAAAAGCCAAAAGTAAGATCAGGAGTGTCAAATGACCAAGCTAATAGTATTAAAGTCGGAATGGAAGTGTTTCATGACAGATTTGGTCGTGGTAAAGTTGAAACTATTGAAGGACCTATGGGAGACAGAAAAGCAACAGTTATATTTGCTAACTCTGGTACAAAAATTCTTTTGCTGAAATTTGCAAAATTGAGAATACTTAAGCAATAGTATTATCTTGGGAATATATTGTGATTATTAAACTGATTCATATATAATAATGTGAAATTCAGTTAATTAGATTTTTTTGCCAATGGCAATAATATCACATTTATATTCTAATAATACAATAATAATTAATATAGTAAAACAATAAAGATGGATATAGAAAGAGATTATAATACTAGTAGGCCTATTCTACGAATTCGTGAATATGGACGTAATGTTAAAAATTTGGTGGATTATGCACTAACCATTGAAGATAAAGATAAGCGTACCAAACTTGCGTATATTATTATTTCGGTAATGCAACAAGTAAATCCTACTGATAATGCAAATGATGAGTATTTTAAGAAACTATGGAATCATTTGTATATTATTTCTAATTATGAATTAGAAATTGAATATCCTTATACTGTTAGTAAGCACGAAGAAAAAAATACTACAATTGAACCTTTAGGGTATAATAATAATATAATTAGATATCGTTTTTATGGTAATAATACAGAGTTATTATTAAACAATATTGCCAAAGAAGAGCCTGGTGAAGCTAGAGATGGTTTAGTTACTATACTAGCCAATCAGATGAAAGAGATGTATATTACTTGGAATAAGAATATTGTTAACGATGAACTTATTGATACACATATTCGTAAAATTACTGATGATAAACTTTGTTTACCAGAAGGTGTAGAGCTTATTTCGGCTAATGTTGTTCTTAAGAAAATAAACTCAAATCTAGCGTCTATGAAATCAAGTTCTAAAGGCAGAGGTAAATCTACTTCTAGGAGCTCAGGGTCAAAATCATATATCAAAAAGCCTTATCAAAAAGGAAAAAGTGGAGGTGGCAAGCGCCCTTCTAGACCTCGCTAAGAAATAAATGCAAAGAATCAAAAAGGATTATTATACATAGATGTAGTGATCCTTTTTTTGTGGAAAAGATAAATACATCTTTTTATTGAATAAATATGTGATTATGTGCTAAAATAATTTACATTTGCACAATTAAATTTTTTATAAGAAATGGCAAAACAAAAGATTAACCAAACAGAAGAGAATCTAGCACAAATAGAGGAAGCTGTAGGACGTACAGAGAAATTTGTAGAGAATAATAAAAAGAATATGAGCTATGGTGTATTAGCACTTTTTGCAATAGTACTTCTATTTATGGGATATCAAAAATATGTATCAAAACCAGCTGAAGAAGCTGCGTATAATACTATTTGGGAAGCAGAGCAATTGTTTGGTAACGACCAATTTGAGGCTGCACTTAATGGCAACAATGATGTTGTAGGTTTTTTAGAAGTTATTAATGAATATGGTTCTACAGCTAGTGGAAACCTAGCGCAGTATTATGCTGGAATTTGTTATATGAACATTGCTAAGAATGATACTACATCTAATGCAAATAATAGTTTTGAGGAAGCAATTGATCATTTAGAATCATTTGATAGTGACGATATAAATGTAAAAGCTATGTCGATTGGAGCTATTGGTGATTGTATGATGGAGCTTGGCGATAAAGAAGGTGCTGCTAAGAAGTATATTGCTGCTGCAAACTATAAAGAAAATGTATTGCTTACACCTATGTTTCTTAAGAAAGCTGGTATGACATACTCTCTTTTAGGAAATCATGAAAAAGCACTAGAGCTTTTCACAACAGTGAAAACGGATTACTTTAAGAATTTAGAAAATGATGACATTAGAGCATCTGACGAGATTAAGAAACTAATTGCTAGAGAGAAACAATACTTAGGCAAATAGTATTATTATAAGATATATATTAAAGGTCGAACTTGCGTTCGACCTTTTTTTATTTATGCAATTAGATATTTTGTATTTTTGAAAAATAATAATTAAAACATAAAACAATGGCTTCAAGTTTAAAAAACCTATCAGAATATAAAGATAGCGCTCTTAATGTTAAAGGTGCTAAAATAGGAATACTAATTTCTGAATGGAATGATGAAATTACTAATGCAATGGCTCAAGGGGCAATTGACATAATGATTGAAAAGGGAATTAAAGAAGATGACTTATATGTAAGATATGTGCCAGGTACTTATGAGCTTGCATATGCTGCTCAGCAAATGTCGCAATACAAGCCTGTAAACGCAGTTATCTGTGTTGGTTGTGTTATTCAAGGCGAAACTCGTCATTTCGATTTTATTTCGCAAGCTAGTGCAAATGCTATTGCTGATGTTGCTCTTAATAATGATATACCGGTAATATTTGGTGTGCTAACAACCGATACGCTAGAGCAAGCACAAGATAGAGCTGGTGGCAAGCATGGCAATAAAGGAATTGAAGCAGGTATTACTGCGCTAAAGATGATTAGTATGGAGCGCGATATGCAGGATGAATTTGACGACGAAGATTGGTCAGATTTTTATATTGAAGAATAGTGTTTTATTAATTTATAAAAAAGCCCATTAAATTATAATTATAATTTAATGGGCTTTTTTTCTTTTTAAATATAAATACCTTATTTATGTAGTCCACACTCTTTGGTGTCGGGATTCTCCCACCACCATCTTCCTGCTCGAACATCTTCGCCAGGCATAATTGCACGAGTGCAAGGTTGACATCCAATACTAGGATAATCATTGTCGTGTAATGGATTATATGGGATGCCGTTTTCTTTAATATAATTCCATATATCGTCTTCGCTCCACTCCAATAAGGGATTTACTTTAAGCATATTGCTATTCTTATCCCACTCCACAATCTGCATATCTACTCGAGTAACAGATTGGCTTCTGCGTAAGCCTGTAAACCATGCTTCTCGTCCTTCTAATGCTCTTTTTAGTGGTCTTAGCTTTCTTGTTTGACAACAAGTGTTGCGGAGCTCTATTGATTTAAAAAATAGGTTCATCCCATGTTTTACAACCATTTCTTCAACTTCGGTATTTACCGGAAAATATGGCTTAATCGTAATGCCATATTTATGGACTGTACTATCAATCAAATCATAGGTTTGTGGAAATAGCCTGCCTGTATCAAGCGTAAAAACGGGTACTTTTGATTTTATGGATGCAAGCATTTGAATCACTACTTGATCTTCTGCTCCTAAGCTTGTTCCAAAAGTAATTTTATCACCTAAGTTATCACTAAAAAATGCTATAATCTCTATTGCAGTCTTACCTTTTAATAGTTTATTTAACTCTGTTATATTTTCCTTTGCAAACTTCATAAATTATAAACTCTCAACAACTTTAATGCTTTCTAATAAATAAGGGTCTGACATAAGCGATTTATGCCATTTTTTAGCAGACTCTACTTTTGTAGTATCTTTTTCAATAAATAACCAATCAGCTTCCAAAGGTGTTACTAATACCAATGTTGTGTCCTTATAAATATCTTTATATTTATTGCTCTCTTCTTTACGTTTTGCTTGATTTGCCTTAGAAGTTTCAATATTTAAACTAACTACAGTCTCATTTCTATGCTTCTTAATCGACATAGCTTGTTGTTCTATTAAATCAAAAGTCTCGCTCTTTTTTAATCGTTTACCACTTGCTTTTATGATAGATTTTCTATTAGCCATATCCTTAGACTTGGTATATGAAGCCTTTGGGATTTCATCATATGGTAATCTATAATCCATCTCTGCTTCGCCATATTCAATATACATATAGTTATCTGGTAGTACCACATCTGGCTCAACGCCTTTAAGTTGTGTAGAACCTCCAGAGATTCTGTAAAACTTCTGGAATGTAAGTTTTAAAGCTCCAAATGGCTTATAAGCATCAGCCTTGCCACTCACAATATCGTCAAGGTTGATAAATCGTTGCACGGTACCTTTTCCAAAGGTTTGCTTTCCTCCTATAATTACAGCTCTGTCGTAATCCTGCAATGCTGCAGCAAAAATTTCAGAGGCAGAAGCACTATTAGAATTAACCATTACCGCAACTGGGCCGTCATACTGAACTCTTGGGTCGGTATCGCTTAGTTGTTTTGCGGCACCAGTTTTTTGTTTTACTTGTACAATTGGCCCTTGTGGAATAAAGTAACCAGCCATTTTTACAACATCACTTAAGGATCCTCCGCCATCATTCCTTAAATCAATAATTAAAGCATCTACATTTTCTGCCTTTAGTTTATTAATTTCCTTAAGAACATCATCAGCACTTCTTCGGCCACCATCCTTCTCATTAAAATTAACATAAAAAGAAGGTAGATAAATATAACCAATCCTCTTATTTGATTTAGGATCTTTTACAATTACTGATTTAGCATAAGTTTCTTCAATAATTACGATATCTCTTACAATAGCAATTATCACTATCGATCCATCAACTTTTTTTACAGTAAGTTTCACAGTAGTTCCCTTTGGCCCTCTGATAAAGCGTACCGCCTTATCCAGTCTCATGCCAACCAAATCGAGAGGTAAGCTATCGCCTTGCGCCACTTTTAGAATTAGGTCGTTAACTTTTAGCTCACCCTGTTTGTATGATGGGCTTCCGGGCACAATATTTACTACCTTAATAAATCCATCTTTCTCTTGTAGAGTAGCTCCAATTCCTTCTAACTGACCACTCATCGAAATATCAAAATCTTCCTTGTTTTTTGGAGGAAAATAATTTGTGTGTGGGTCGAAGGCTAGCGAAATAGAATTCATATATAAATTATATCTATCAGTACGGTCTTGCTGATTTAATCTTCTGAAATAATCCTTATTGCGCTTTTCAACCTTGGCTCTCGATGCTTTTTCTAATTCGGCATAGGTCTTAATAACTACAGAGGTGTCATTGTTCTCCTTAGCTTTATCTTGTATTTCAAGTTTGGTTTTGAGCTCTATCATTACTTGATATTTTAAAGCTTTACGCCAGTCATTCTTTAAATCTTCAGTATTTTCAGCATAGCTATTCTTTTCATCATCCAGTTCAAGAGTTTCGTCTAAAGTAAAATCAAAAGGTTCCCCAAGAATCTCTATATAATATTCTTCAGCATCTTTAATGCGCTGTGCAATTATTTTATCAGATAAATCTAGAAAATTTGAACTTAACTGTTTTAACTCATCGTCAATCAAAACTTCATACTCTTGAAGTTTATCAATATCAGTTTGTAACAGAAATTTCTTAGTATAATCTATTCTCTCTACATATGATTTATATACTCGTTTAGAAAACTCGTCGTTCAAATCATTATGTTGATAATGAGCAAACTGAAGCCCATTAATGACAAGCTCTGTGATGATTTTCTCTTTATCTTTTTGTTGTTCTGAATAGTGCTTATAGGCTGCAATTAGCCCCAATGGTAATAATAGTATTAGTATTTGGATTATTCTTTTTTGCATGGCATCTTTGTTTTTATAAGTATTCTGATTAACAGAAATATATTAAAGGAGCGAAAGTACGGAAAAAGAGTATTCAATAAATGTTATTAATTGTTACTTTTTTATATATTATATGATATTTATTACTACTTTTGGCCTTGTTTTAAGGTGGTAAAAATATGGCATAATAAATGGTATATCACACCGCTCTTTTTAGAGTAAACCTTTTATGCTTAATTGTTGTCATTAATATAATAAAGAATACAAAATAATATATATATGAGTATTAATAATATAATAAAAATATTATTTCTTGCATTAGTTTCAGTACTATTAATGAGTACTTCATGCGAGAAAGACCCTGAGCCCGATCCTGAGCCAAAACAAGAGGCAACTCCTTATACAATTGAGGTTCCACTTGGTTTCCCTACAAATTTTATTATTCCTAAGGATAATCCTATGACTGTAGAGGGTATAAAGTTAGGCCGTTATTTGTATTACGATGGACGTATGTCAGGAAAAGCGGATGAAGGAATGCCTATGAGCTGCTCTTCATGTCATAAACAAGAATTTGCTTTTGAGAATGGTGTTGGTAGAGGAACTGGAACTACAGGAGATATGACAGATAATGTAATGTTACCACATATTAATTTATTGTGGATTCCTGGAACATATTTATGGAATGGGAGTGTAGCTTCAATAGAAGAAGATGTGGTTGGTACTGTATACGCGCATAACGAATTTGCTTCCACTCCTGAAAAGGTTGTAGTTGCAATTTCAAAAGTGGAAATGTATCCTCCAATGTTTGAAGATGCTTTTGGCACACCTGAAGTTACTATGGATAGAATAGCAAAAGCAATTTCTCAGTTTATAAGAACACAGATTTCTGCAAATAGCAAATTTGATAAGATGCAAAGAGGAGAATATCAGTATACAGATTCGGAGCGTAGAGGTTTAGTCCTTTTTGGGCTTGAAGAGGGAGCAGATTGTTTTCACTGCCACGGTTCTGTAGGAAATCCATTATTTACTACAAACCTATTTTATAATAATGCTAAAGATGCTACTTTTGATGGCGA
>JAOZSY010000104.1 GCA_029939445.1 Bacteroidales bacterium | reverse complement strand
TAATAACAGGAGCCGGATTTATTTGTGCTTTTGCCCTTTCTATGCTTGGCTAGTTAAGTCCCTGCATAGAATAAAATTTTTAGTATTACCTTAAAACAGCAAAGGTATTTCTACTACAAACCCCAAAGCCTATCATTGTTGAGAATGCTATCAAAAACCTATTGACATAAAGTTAATATTAATTGTTGTTGTCGAATCCTAAAGGATTTCACCATAACTAATGCTATATCAGCGTTACTTTTTTATGCGCTACATCAACCCCAACAGGTATTTAAGGTTTTCGTTACAAAAAACCTTGCAGATATTAAGGTATAAAACAAGGAAATGTAATACCTTAAGTAATAGGAATATTATGCTGTCCGCTTTTTGTCCACCAAAGCACTATTGTTATAGCCATATATTTGCATTTCATTATAAAACTCAGTTTTCATTCATTGAATCTATGAGCAATGTTCGGCTTACTTATTAAATTAATTAAATCTCATGAAGCAATTTTTTCTATCAATATTTATTATCACACTATCGCTATCTGCTGTTGCTCAGCAAGATACACTATTATATAAATACCGTAGGTTAGCTGTAGATTATCAACAACAAATAAAAATGGCTGAACATAATTTAGCGGGTGCAGAGTCGATGCTTGAAGTAGCTAAATCAGACTTCCTTCCTAAATTTGACTTTTATGGGGGTTATAATTATCTTGGTGTACCAATTCAAATGGCTTCTGCTGTTGATGGGCAAGTTGGAGAAGAACTTCAGAATATATACTCACTAGATGTGGCTATAACACAGCCAATATTAACAGGAGGGTATTTAAAGAATACTAGAGCTGCCGCTGAATCTAAAGCTGAGCTAATGAAAAGCTATATAAGCTTGAGCAAACAAGAAGTAATGATAAATTCAGATTTTTACTATTGGAATGCTGTTACAAAGAGGGAAATAAGCACTATTCTTACAGAATATAGAGATGCTATTGGTAAATTTCTTGAAGTAATACAAGACAGAGTGGACGAAGAGATTGTTGGAATGAATGAATTATATCAGGCTAAGGTTAGATATAACGATGCTGAGTTTGCAGTTTTAAATGCAGAGAAAAAGTTCATGATTAGTGTAATGGAGTTAAATCGCTCTACTGGTTTACCAATAAAAACCGCTTCAGATATAGCCGATTCGTTATTAGTAATTGAGTGGGCAAGCACTGAAAATAATCTAAAAGATAAAGCTCTCGAACAGCGCCCAGAGATAAGCATGTTAGAGAGTCAGATTTCTATGAATGAGTATCATGAAAAAATAACAGCATCAAAATACAATCCTAAATTTGGTGTTGGTGTTGGTGGTAATTGGGGAGCACCTAGTCCAGGTTTATCAACTAATCCAGATTTCAATTTTAATGTTCAGGCCAAGGTTGCAATTCCAATTTTTTATTGGGGAAAGAAAAACGAAGAAGTTTTTGCCAACAAACAAGTTACAGAAATCTCTAAACTTGAAATGCAGCAAACGCAAGATATGATAAGCCTAGAGGTAGAAAGTAGTTACTATAATCTACAACAAACACAAAAGCAGTTAGATTTCGCTTATAGTTCATTGGATAATGCATCACAAAATGTAACGGTAATGCTTGATAGGTATTTCGAAGGTTTATCATCAGTACTAGAAGTATTAGATGCTCAATTATTTTGGCAAAAGAGTTACTTAAATTATATACAAGCAAAATATAACCTAAATACAGCATACTCTAGCTATCAGAAAGCAATGGGTGAGTTAACAACTTCTAAATAAATAGTATAACAAATATAAAAACTAGAATACATGAATAAATTAATAATAATACTTACTGCTATAATTAGCATGTGGATGCTTACAAGTTGTAGCGAAGAGGATACCGTAAAAAAAGAAGTAGTTAGACCAGTAAAATCTATGGTAATTGGTAATGTTATTGATCCTACCGGCAAGGGCTATCCTGGAGTTACAAAGGAAAGTATTGAATCCGAAATATCATTCCGTGTTGGAGGCCCAATAGTAAAATACAATGTAATAGAAGGTGCTGAGGTGAAAAAAGGAGATATTGTTGCAGAAATAGATCCTCGTGATTATCGTATTACTGTACAATCTACACAAGCAAGATATGATCAAGCAAAAGCTGAAGCTGACCGTTATTATAGATTATGGAAAAAAGGCTCAGTTGCTAAAAACGATTATGATAGAAGACTAGCAAATTCCTTAGAAGCAAAAGCAGCATTAGATGATGCAAAAAATGCTTTATCAGATACTAAGTTAAAGGCTCCCTTTAGTGGCTTCTATGGACCAAAACTGGCTGAGGTAGGTGATAAAGTTAGAGTAAAACAAGCAATTACTACAATCGTTGACCTTTCTGTTATTGAAATAAGCACTACAATCCCAGAACAATTAGCTATTCAAATAGCAAATTTTGATAAATATGAAGTACACCTTGAAGCTTATCCTAAAATAACTTTTAGCGCAAAATTAAAACAACTAGAGAAAAAGCCAACACCAGAAGGTTTTCCATTACGCTTATATCTTGACCATGTAAATAATCCAGATGATTCATCTAGCCCCAAAGTTGGTGCAGGCATGAGTTGTAGAGTTAGTATTATGCTTAATAATAGCTCTAATGATGATGATATTATTGTGATTCCTATTGCATCCATTTTTGAAAGCCAAGTTGATAAATCAACGATGGTATGGATTATTGATGCTGATAGTAATACAGTAAGAAAACAAAGTGTAGTTTTAGGAGATTTAGTAGGTAATGATGCTGTGAAAATAACAGAAGGTTTGTCCATGGGGCAACATATTGTTATTGCTGGTGTTCATAGACTTACAGAAGGTGATAAAGTCAATAATGTTGACATTCTTAAAGCAAATTGATTATTAATTAAATAGCAATATCATTATGAATATAGCCAAATACGCTCTCGATAATAAACAAGTCATTTATTTCTTTTTAGCCATTATCCTTTTGGGTGGTGTTTTAGCATATGATATGCTTGGTAAAAGAGAGGATGCTCCTTTTGTTGTAAAGGAAATGATAATAACAACATTATATCCCGGAGCAAGCCAATACGAGGTGCAAGAACAAATTACTGAGATTATTGAACGTGAAGTTCAGGCTCACCCATTGGTTGATTGGATTAAATCTGAATCAAGACCAGGCTATAGTTATGTGCATGTAAGTATGTATCAGTCTATTGCAGGTGAAGAGTTTCAGCAAATTTGGGATGAAATGAGAAGGAAGGTACTGAATGTACAACCTCAATTACCAAAAGAAGCAGGTACTATAATGGTTAATGATGATTTTGGGGACGTTTTTGGAATCTATTATACGCTAACGGCAGACGACGGTTATTCATATGAAGAGCTTGAAGATTATGCCCAATATATAAAGCAACATTTAGTAACAGTTAAAGATGTTGCTAAAGTTAAATTATTTGGAATTCAAGACCGCATAGTGAATGTTTATATCTCGGAACAAAAATTAAGCAATGCTGGAATTACACCAGCGGATATTGAACAAGCGATAATATCACAAAACAAATTAGTAAACTCAGGCCGTTTACAAACTGGTCATGTTGAAATAAGGGTTGATGCAGTTGGAACTTTCCAATCTCTTGTAGAAATAGAGAACTTGATTATTACAGGTAAATCTGGTAATCAAATACGACTGCAGGACTTAGCAACAGTTGAAAAAAGCTATGTAGATCCACCAAGCACTAAAATGCGAATGAATGGTGCACCAGCTATTGGAATTGGTGTTGCTACACGGATTGGAGGTAATTCCGTAAAAATGGGTACGAAAGTCTCTACTGAACTTAGAGAAATAGAAGCCTTATTACCTCATGGTATCGAAATAATAGGAGTTTATCATGAGGATGAAGTAGCTGTTGCTGCAAATAATGATTTTCTTATAAATCTTGCTATATCAGTTGGAATTGTAGTTTTTATAATACTACTGGCTATGGGTACTCGTGCAGGAATCCTAATTGGCACAAGTTTACTATTTACCATTGCAGGAACCTTATTATTTATGATGCCTGCTGATATTGAGCTGCATAGAACTTCTTTGGCGGCAATAATTATTGCAATGGGTATGTTAGTTGACAACGCCATTGTGGTAACTGGTAATGCTCAAATAGGAATAGCAAGAGGGGTGAAACGAAAAAAGGCGCTAATTGATGGGGCAACTTTACCTCAATGGGGTTTGTTAGGAGCAACTATTATAGCAACGATATCTTTCTTACCTCTTTATTTGGCACCAAATAATACTGCCGAGATTATTAAACCATTATTCGTAGTACTTGCCATTGCATTAACACTTAGTTGGGTATTTGCACTTATACAAACAACCGTATTTGGTGACTTTATTCTTAAAGAAGGCAGTGGAGAAGCAGGAAAAGATCCTTATGATACTCCGTTTTATCATAAATTAACTGGCTTCATCGAAACTATTGTTGCATGGAGATGGGTGACTGTTGCTGTTGTTTTTGGACTGTTCTTCTTGAGCATATTCCTTTTTAAATTTGTTAAACAAGATTTCTTTCCAGCAATTAATAAAAAGCAATTTAAAGTAGATTATTTCTTGCCTCAGGGAACTGATATTAATACACTTGAGAGAGACATCATGAAAATGGAGAAGTTTTTACTTGCCCGTGAAGATGTTGAAAATGTTTCTATAAGTTTAGGAGCACCTCCTTTGCGCTATTATCTTGCTACGATATCATGGAGCCCACGTCCTCATTATGCAAATTTAGTAATTGAGACAAGTGATTATGTAGCTGCAGATTCGGTTATAAGAATTTTCAAAAATCACCTTGATAATAACTATCCAGACGGGATGTCTGTTATGCACAAATTTAAGGTTTCTCCATATCCTGATGCTACAATTGAAGCAACTTTTGATGGCCCAGACGAGAAAGTATTACGCAATTTAGCAGAGCAAGCTAAAGCAATAATGCGTGCCGAACCTCTTGTTAATAATGTAAGAGATAGCTGGGGAGAAAGAACATTCAAGATAGAACCAGTATATTCTCAAAATAAAGGACGAATCGCCAAAGTTACCAGATCCGAAATGGCTACCGCTATTCAAAGGGTTACCGATGGTCAGAGAATAGGAGAATATCGTGAGAAAGAATATGTGCTGCCAATCGTATTAAAAGATGTAAATCGCAATATTTATGATTATAGCAATTTTGGAAGTATTCCAATAATGAATAATAGCGGTTCAATAGTTTCGCTTGAACAAGTTACTGATGAACTTAACTTGGATTGGGAAGAGAGGGTGATTGGAAAATACAATAGAGAATTAAGTCTTGTGGCTCAATGTGAACTTGAACCAGGAATAGGTAATAAAGAAGCTGAAGCTAAACTAATGCCATTAATAGAGGCAATTGATTTACCTCCAGGTTATACACTGTGGTGGGATGGTATATATGAAGATCAAGTTGATTCAACGAATGCAATTATGGCCAATATGCTTTTAACAGTTGTTTTAATTATCTCTATCTTAATGCTTCTTTTTGCTGATATTCGCAAAACAACGATAGTGATTTTAATGGTTCCATTGGTAATGATAGGTGTTACTTTCTCGTTCCTAGCTTCTGGATTAATGTTTGGGTTCTTTGCTATTCTAGGTCTGCTTGGTTTGGTGGGGATGGTTATTAAGAATGCTATTGTATTATTTGATCAAGCCGAGGAAGAAATAAAAACAAATGGCAAATCTAAATATCAATCAATTATTATTGCTGCTAGATCAAGGGCAATTCCTGTGTCAATGGCAGCAGGAACTACTATATTAGGTATGATACCTCTTCTTCCAGACCCAATGTTTGGTGGTATGGCAGTAACTATTATGGGAGGTTTATTTGTTGCTACTATTCTTACTATCATTGTATTACCAGCATTCTATGCTATATTCTTTAATCTAAAGAAAGAACCTTTATAGGTATAAACCCTTTAGAATATTTAAGAAATATTCTAGCAAGTATTGATAAAATATATTATAAAAAAACCGACCAAAATGGTCGGTTTTTTTGTTATTTGCTCAAAACTCAACTCACATCTCCATAATAAATAATACCAGATAATTTAAATTATAAATGGTATAACTGCTATATAATAAATCACTATTCATTATTCTGCAATCAATTCTTGAGTAATCTATCAAATAATACTATCTTAGCTTTTTTGAATAGAATTAAACTACACCTATGAAATATATAGCAATTATAATACTTCTACTAAGCACAATAAATATATTTGCTCAACCCGAAAACATAATGATAAGTAGCGATGGTTCACCAAATGAACCTTCAATTTTTATTAATACGGAGAATCCTGCTTTAATAATGGCAGCTACCAATATCAATAAAATGTTTATTTCGCAGGATACTGGACGTACGTGGACTCATACTCCTATGACCTCAAATTATGGTGTATGGGGCGACCCTGCAATAATAACTGATACATCAGGAAATTTCCTTTATTTTCATTTGGCAAATCCTCCATCTACACAAGGGCATTGGATTGATAGAATTGTATGTCAGAAATACAATGTTTCGCAGCAGCAATGGACTGTTGACACATTTATGGGCTTAGATGGAAGAGATGATTATGCGCAAGACAAAGAATGGATTGCTATTGATAGAACTAATAATACTGTATATTCCACTTGGACTCAATTCGATAACTATGGATCCACAGCTGCGGAAGACAGTAGCAATATTATGTTTTCCAAATCCATAGATGGTGGTCAATCGTGGAGCTCGGCAATAATTATTAACGAAACTCCTGGTGACTGTATTGATAGCGATAATACAACCGAAGGAGCTGTGCCATGTGTAGGCCCAAATGGCGAGATTTATGTTTCGTGGGCTGGCCCTGATGGATTAGTTTTCGATAAAAGTACCGATGGAGGCGCTACTTGGCTTACTAACGATATTTTCGTTAATAGTTTTACTGGTGGCTGGGATTACGATATCTCTGGAATTAGTAGATGCAATGGGCTTCCTATTACCGATTGTGATATAAGTGGCGGTGCGCATCATGGAACAATATATATAAACTGGAGCGACCAGAGCAATGGCAGTGATAATACCGACATTTGGCTAGCAAAATCTACCGATGGTGGCTCCACATGGTCCTCAGCAATAAAAGTTAATAATGATACAACACAGACACAACAGTTTCTTACTTGGATGGATATTGACCAAAGCACAGGCTATTTATACTTTGTATTTTACGATAGAAGTAAATACGATGATGAACGAACGGATGTTGTTTTGGCAATTTCGAAAGATGGTGGGCAATCTTTTGATAATTATACAATTAGCGAATCGCCCTTCACTCCTACCGATCAGGTTTTTTTTGGCGATTATACAAATATCTCTGTTCAGGATGGAATAATAAGACCAATATGGGCAAGGTTTGATTTAACAAATTATATGTCGGTTTGGACAGCAATTATTAATCCAGAGACTGTCCTATCCATAAAAAGCAAGCCGCTACCAAATGATATTTCATCAAATGTATATCCAAATCCTACTTCAGAAATAGCTTTTTTCTCTTTCAAGATACGCAATAGGACTACTGCTAGTCTTAATGTTATTGATAATAATGGGCGTATTATTTCTAAAATATTTGAGAATAAACAGTACGAAGCAGGGAAATATGTTCAGGATATAAATATTAAAGAGAATAATATCTCAGCAGGAGTATACTACTTTCAATTTATATCAAAAGAATCGTCTTATATTAAGAAGTTTATAGTAAAATAGCTTTTATGAATAATTAAATATATTGTATGTACTGTTTAACTATTTTTGCAAATTATTAAAAGACGAAAAACATGGCACAACGCGACGGAAAATCAAGAACCGAAAAATACTCTAAAGGACCTAAGAATCATAAAGGAGGCGACTTCTCAAAATTCAATAAAAAGAATAGCCCAAAGGCTCGCCCAATGGGTAAGCAGGCACCAAAATCCGCTCCTAAGAAAGAGGATACAACCATTGAAATGATGGCTGGTGGTACAATGCGATTAAACAAATATATAGCACATGCAGGAGTTTGCTCACGTCGTGAGGCTGACAAACTAATTTCTACTGGTGTAATTACTGTAAATAGTAAAATCGTAACTGAGTTAGGCTTTAAGGTTGAGGCAGGAGACAAAGTGCATATGGATGGCCAATTATTAATTGCCGAAAAATTGCAATATGTACTTCTTAATAAGCCCAAGGGTTTTATTACTACAACTGATGACCCTCAAGAGCGTAAAACCGTTATGGATTTAATAGCAAGAGCTAGTGATGAGCGAATTTATCCTGTTGGAAGGTTAGATATTGCTACAACAGGCCTACTGCTTTTTACTAATGATGGCGATATGGCTAAAAAACTTACACATCCCAAACATAGAGTTCGTAAGGTTTATCATGTATTTCTTGATAAAGCCGTTACAAAAGTAGATATGATGGATATTGTAAAAGGCTTTGATTTAGAAGACGGA
This sequence comes from Bacteroidales bacterium, assembly GCA_029939445.1. GTDB lineage: Bacteria > Bacteroidota > Bacteroidia > Bacteroidales > UBA1556 > UBA6267. The sequence continues at coordinate 669 of JAOZSY010000104.1, read as the reverse complement.
CCTATTAATGTAGATAAGATTAGCTATGTAGATGGCGATAGATCAAAAAAAGAAGTTGGAATTCAGATTCACTCAGGAAGAAATAGAATTGTGCGTCGTATATTTGAGCACCTTGGATATGAAGTTACTAAGCTTGATAGAGTAGTATTTGGTGGCTTGACAAAAAAGGATTTGCCTAGAGGAAAATGGAGAAAATTAAGCCCTGGAGAAGTTGATTTCTTAAAAATGATTTAATTTATTATAATACCTAATTGTAGATCAGCTAGTTTGATTTATAATTCGCATAACATTCAAAAGTCCAATAATTTAAAATTATTGGACTTTTTTTGATTATAAAAATTTATAACAATGATACTATTTTTGGCGCAAAAATAATAATACCTACTATCAAGGTAGCTATTGCTGTAATCAATACTGCAGCTGCAGATAAATCTTTAATCTTCTTAATCATATCATCTTTTTCGGGAGAAATAAAATCTGCAATATTCTCAATGGACGTATTTATAATTTCCATGGATAGCACCATAGCAATTGCAAATACAATAGCTACCCATTCCATGGCATTAATATGCAAAACAAAACCTAGAACTATCGCAATAATTGCTGCCAAAAGATGGATTCTTGCATTATGTTCCTCGATAAAAACAATTCGCAAGCCATTGAATGCAT
>JAOZSY010000103.1:5037-9222 GCA_029939445.1 Bacteroidales bacterium | reverse complement strand
TTTATCCTAATTGGGATATGATTTCTTTTGGACCAACTATTCGTTTCCCTCACTCTCCAGATGAGAAAGTAAATATTGAAACGGTAGCTAAGTTCTGGGATTTCTTTGTAGGAACTCTTAAAACTATTCCAGTAAAATAGATTTTATTTGAATTAGTTTCAAATATAAATATACAAACCAGTATTAGGCATAGCCCTAGTGCTGGTTTTTGTGTTTTAGAAAGACTGTTATGTTATTGCCATATTTGCCCAACAGCTAAGAAATTAATAATATTGAGGGTTTTACTTATTAAGTGATTAAATAGGAGTAACATAGTATATCAAATTATTAGAAAGCAAAAAGCTGCTCAAACAATTGTTTGAGCAGCTTTTCTTATATATAAAATAGCATGTATTTTATTTGCTTTTTTCTATTTCATCAACATTAACATCTCTGCCTCTATCAGCTTTGCCAATTTTCAATGGGTTTTTAGTAATTATGCTATGCTCATTACGCTTTTTATGCACATCCACAGCCATCAGAACTGCAGAACGAAATGAATTTGGGCTTGCAAGATCCTTGCTTGCAATATTATAACCTGTTCCGTGGTCTGGCGATGTTCTCACTATGCTAAGACCTGCAGTAAAGTTTACTCCATCTTCAAAATTCAGAGATTTAAATGGTAATAATCCTTGGTCGTGATACATTGCAAGAATACCATCAAATTTTGTATAATCATTTGATCCAAAAAATCCATCAGAAGGGAAAGGCCCAAATGCTAATACGCCTTTGTCCTTTGCTTCTTCAATAGCAGGAATAATTATATCTATTTCTTCGCTTCCAAGAAGCCCATTATCACCTGCATGAGGGTTTAACCCTAAAACAGCAATGCGTGGTTTCAATATGCCAAAATCTACTTTTAAACTATTTCTAAAAGTATCAAGTTTGCTGAGAATCAACTCTTTTGTAATACTACTTGATACATCTTTTATTGGTATATGGCCAGTAACAACAGCAACAGTCATTGTTTCTCCCGAAAGAATCATCAGCTCTTGGTCTTTGCCAAATTTTTCAGCTAGATATTCAGTATGCCCCGGAAATTTAAAATCATCGCTTTGAATATTGTCCTTATTTATTGGGGCAGTAACCATAACATCTACACCATGCCCAAGATCCTGAGTTATTGCTTCTAAAGACTCATAAGCAAGTAATCCAGCCTCTGGTGTTGAAATCCCCGCATCAATCTTTACTTCTTCATTTACAATATTAAGAATATTTAATTTACCATCAATTGCCTGACTTGCAGTTTTAATATTATTAAAACTAATATTCATATTAGATATAGTATTCTTATAATATGCGGTTATTTTTGATGAGCCATAAATAATTGGTGTGCAAAAATCAAACATTCTTTCATCTTGGAATGTTTTTAGAATGATTTCATAACCAATTCCATTATAGTCGCCATGACTTATTCCTACTCTAACTTTCTTTTTTACTTCTTCTTCCATCTTTTTTAGTTTTTTATGATTTAAGAGTTGCTATTTTTTATTTTGCTACCTCTTTAATAAAGTCAAATAATAATCTTGTGCCTACGCCAGAACCTCCTTTTGTGCGATAGCTATCCTTAGCACTAAGCATAGCCGGTCCGGCAATATCTAAATGTATCCACGGGTAATCAACAAAATTTTGCAGAAACTTGCCTGCCGTAATAGCACCACCTTCAGCACCACCAAGATTTTGAATATCTGCAACGTCAGTTTTTATTAGCTCATCATATTCGTCCCACATTGGAAACTCTACCAAGCGTTCATAAACATTTTCCGAACTTTTATTTAATTGCTTAATATCAGCCTCTTCATTGCGCATGGCTACAATACCATATTTACCAATAGCTCGTGCTGCCGCTCCTGTAAGAGTAGCCAAATCAATTACCATTTCTGGATTATACTTTTGAGCATAGCTAAGAGCATCAGCAAGTATTAAGCGGCCTTCCGCATCAGTATTTAATACTTCTACAGATTTGCCATTATGCATTATTATTATATCGCCAGGAGTATATGCGTCTTGACCTGGCCGGTTGTCTGTAGCCGGAATTAATGTAATAATATGAATAGGTAATTTTGCTTTTGCAATAGCATAAATTGCTGATGAAGCAGCTCCTGCACCTCCCATATCCATATGCATATTGGTCATAAAATCACCAGTCTTTATATTAACTCCACCAGTATCATAAACAACTCCTTTGCCTACAAAGACGTATGGTTTTGAATTTATGGCGTTCTCAGGTTTCCACTCCATAATAGAAAAACTAGGAGGGATGTTGCTTCCTTTGTTTACCGCTAAAAGTCCACCCATTCTAAGGCTCTCTATTTTCTTTTTATTAAGAACAACAAGATCAAAACCAGCATCTTCGCTCATAAGCTTAAATTGCTCAGTAATAGTTTGAGCATCTAATGCCATTTGTGGTTCGTTTAATAAATTACGACTCCAAAATGTAGCTTCATTACTAATATTCATAAGCTCTATTTCTCTTTCTGTAAATTCTTTTACATATATTTTAGAAAGTTCAATATTGCTTTTATCTTTCTTGCTTTTATATTTATCAAATTTATATGAAGATAGAATTATTCCTTCAGCATATAGTAATGAACGATTATTATTATTAAGGTCAATAAGTAAAACGTTTTCTATATTTAATGCAGAGAACTGACTTTGAATTATAGCTCCAGCTTTTCTGTATTCTTCGTCAATAATATGTTTAACAGCTTTTTTGTCAATAATATGCACCCATATTTGTTGTGTGTATCTATTAAAGTGAAATAACTTATTACCTTCCTTATAATTATCTAATATATATTTAAGTTCTTCTTTTTTAAGATTATTTTCAGAAAGACTCTCGATATTGTCAGATAATAATACATAACTACCATTATAGTCTTGCGATGAGAGTAACTCTATTCTTGTTTTTATAATTGTATTCATTGTGAAAAAAATTAATGTACATTTGAATCCGTAAAATTAGTGAATTACATTGAGTTTTCAATATAATATTTGAAGAATATTGCTCGTGTTTATTACGATGATATTCAGATTAATAAATGATTTTAATGAAATTAGAAGATATAAAACAAAAGGCATTAGATGGTGGTTTTTTGAGTAAGGAGGAAGGACTATTGCTTAGCAAAAAGCTTGGTGTTACTGAGTTGATGGCTATGGCTAATAGTATAAGAATGAAACTGCATCCACAGAAAAAGGTGGGTTGGATAATTGACAGAAATGTAAATTATACTAATGTATGTAATAGCGGATGTCATTTCTGTAATTTCTATGTTGGTAAGAATTCTAAAAAGGCATATATTACTACGAGTGATGATTATGATGATAAAATAGAGGTGTTATACAAACTTGGAGGACGACAATTATTGCTTCAAGGAGGTTTACACCCCGATTTAGGAATTGATTTTTATATTGATTTATTCTCAAATTTAAAGAAAAAATATCCTGATGTGAAGCTTCATGCTTTGGGTCCTCCAGAGATTGTACATATTTCTAAATTAGAAGGTATTAGTTTTAAAGAGACATTGGAGCGCCTAACTGATGCTGGTATGGATAGTTTGCCTGGTGCAGGAGCTGAAATTCTTGTGGATAGAGTTAGAAAAGAAATTTCGAAAAATAAATGTACTTCTAATGAGTGGTTTGATGTAATGCGTGAGGCTCATAAACTTGGAATTACAAGCTCGGTAACAATGATGCTTGGTCATGTGGAGACAGAAGAAGAGCGCTTTGAACATCTAATAAGAACTAGAGATGTGCAAGCTGAGAAACCTGAAGGAGCAGTAGGCTTTCTGTCGTTTATCCCATGGCCATTTATGAGCGATGGTACCGTTCTTAAGAAACGCTCGAAGATAGATTTTGGAGTTTCGGCTACTGAGTATATTAAGTTTATAGCTCTAAGTAGGATTATGCTGCCAAATATTAAAAATATACAAGCAAGTTGGCTTACCGTTGGTAAGGAAGTAGGGCAGTTGTGCTTAAATGGTGGTGCCAATGATTTTGGCTCCATAATGATTGAAGAGAATGTTGTTTCTGTTGCAGGTGCAGATCATAAGTTTGATGCCAATGGAATTCAACAAGCAATTATAGAAGCTGGTTTTGAGCCATTTCAGCGCAATCAAGAGTTTGAAGAAGTTACTTATTGGAAGG
>JAOZSY010000103.1:0-4937 GCA_029939445.1 Bacteroidales bacterium | reverse complement strand
TAAAGTTGAAAAGCTATAACTAATGCTATACCTGTCTTATATGCTTGGTTTATTGAAAAAAATGTTTCAAATAATGAAGACAAAATGCGAAAGATAACAGCAGATTATATTTACCCAGTTAATATAGCTCCCATAAAAAATGGTGTAGTTCATATTTCTGACTCTGGTGAAATTTTATATGTTGGAAGTTTGCGCAAAGGTGATGAAGAGTATTATAAAGGTATTATTTGTCCAGGATTTGTAAATGTACATTGCCATACTGAGCTTTCATATGCAAAATCTAAAATTGAGGCAGGAAATGGAATTGATTCGTTTATTGGTGAGTTAGAAGGTTTAAAACGATCAATAACGGAGGAGGAAAAGATATTTTCGATTGAAGAAGCATTGCTAGAGATGCAGGAAAATGGAATTGTTGCCGTAGGTGATATTATGAATTCTGATTTATCTATTGGCGCTAAAAGCAAATCGTCTATACAATTCTATAATTTTATAGAATTATTTGGTTCTCAGGCTAATGTAACAGATAAAGTATGGCAAAAAGGAATTGAATTGTATAATGAAACTGCAAAGCCTAAAAACATTATTCCCCATGCTCCTTATTCACTGTCCTTGGATCTGTTCAAGAAGATAAATGCTTTTCAGAATAATAGTTCCACCATAACTATTCACCATTTAGAGAGTAGAGGAGAAGTAGATTATTTTGAAAGTGCGAGTGGGCCAATGGCAGAAAGGTTTAAAAGTTGGGGGCTTAAATTTCCAGAGCATATTCCAAGTAATAAACGACCATTACAAACCATAGGTAAGTATTTAAAGAATAGCAAAAGAGTTTTGCTAATTCATAATACATTTATTGAGAAAAGTGATTTAGACTTTGCCAAGAAAACTTTTAATGAGACCTATTATGGACTTTGTCCAAATTCAAATTTATATATTGAAAATATATTGCCAGCAATGGATGTATTGCAAAGTCAAGAATTAAATATGTGTATTGGTACGGATAGTTTAGCCTCAAATACCTCCCTAAGTATATTGGATGAAATAAAAACTCTGAAGGATAACTTTGATATTTCAACTGAAGAGCTTATAAAATGGGCAACTTTGAATGGAGCTAGAGCGTTGGGATTTGAATCTTTATATGGTAGTATTGAGGTGGGTAAGAAGCCAGGCATAATTCTTATAGATGACGAATTAAATTTGTTGGAGGTTCTTTTGTAAAAAAAAATAATGGGAAACTTAAAAAGCCAAAATCTTTTGATTTTGGCTTTTTAAGTTTATATAGTGCCTTCAATATTAATGTAGTAATGGCACTTTATTTTAATGGTTATATTACCATATTTGTGCTCTATTTTCAGGAGCTACATAATTCTTATCACCTTCTTGTACATTAAAAGCAGTATAGAACCATGGAGTATTAACAACACCTTGATTTACACGAGCTTCGCCTGGAGAGTGAACGTCTTCTTGCAAACGGCGCATTAATGTTTTTGGTCGAATATGCTGACGCCATAACTGAGCGTATGCAATTAAGAAACGTTGGTCAGAAGTAAGCTCTTCAATAGGTTCCGGAGTACCATTCTTTTTGTATGACATTTGTAAAGCGTTATAAGCAATAAATAAACCGCCATTATCAGCAATATTCTCACCTAAAGTAAGTTCTCCATCTACATGCATTGAATCCAAAACTGTATAAGCATTATATTGGTCAACAAGGATTTGTGTTTTTTCTTTGAACTTCACAGCATCAGCTTCTGTCCACCATTCGTTGAGGTTTCCATCTTTGTCGTATAAGCGACCTTGATCGTCAAAACCATGAGTCATTTCGTGGCCAATAACAACGCCAATAGCACCATAGTTTACAGCATCGTCAGCATTTGCATCAAAGAAAGGAGGCTGCAAAATAGCTGCTGGAAATACTATCTCATTCATATTTGGCGAATAGTAAGCATTTACAGTTTGAGGAGTCATTCCCCATTCTTCGCGGTCAACAGGCTTCCCAATCTTATTAAGATCTCTTTTATAACTGAAAGCTGAACAATTCCATGTGTTTTGAACATAAGACTTAGGGTCAATATCTACTGAGCTATAATCAATCCATTGATTAGGATAGCCAACCTTTACAGTAATAGCTTTAAGCTTTTCTATAGCTTTAAGTTTTGTAGTATCTCCCATCCAATCAAGATTTTTGATGCTTTCCTTAAGTGCTATTTGTAAGTTGTCTACTAGCTCAACCATTCGTTTTTTTGACTCTGCAGGAAAAAATTTCTCAACATAAATTTTGCCAACAGGATCGCCTAAGTTTCCATTAGTAGAAGAAATCATACGTTTCCAGCGAGGCTTCATCTTATCTACTCCAGAAAGTACTGTACTATAAAAATAGAAATTTTGATTTACAAAAGATTTATTTAATTTACCCGCATTATCATTCAGAATATTCCAAGTAAAATAAGTTTTAATAATTTCTAAATCAGTAGTATTAATAAGAGTAGCTACACCTTCCATAAACTTTGGCTGGCGTACATTTATTACATCAGTATCTAAGATATTAAGTTCAGAAAAATATGATTTAAAATCATATCCTTCAGTGTTTTCCATAAGCTCATCAATGCTATTAATATTATAAGTAGCATTAGGGTCACGTCTTTCTAACATAGTCATCGAAATCTCAGCAAGTTTAGTTTCAAATGCTAATACATCATTAGCCTTCTCTGCAGAAGTAGCTTCGTCAATTCCTGCCAAAACAAATATTTTTGTAATATGATCAACATATTCTTTTCTAATATTACTAATACGTTCGTCATCTTTAATATAATAATCACGGTCTGGTAATCCAAGACCTGCTTGTATCATTTGAGCAATCACTGCTGAGCTATTTTTATCATCTTGACTACCAAATACGGCAAAAAGAGGATAGCTACCAATGAAGTTCACTTTTGCCTGTATCTTTACAATATCCTCTTTAGTAGACATTGCTTCAATACCAAAAAGAATAGGTTTAATAGGGGCCATTCCTAATTCTTCAATTGCTGAAGTATCCATTCCAGCATTATAGTAATCACGGATTTGTTGTTCAGGGCTTCCTTTTTCAACTTCTTCCATTTCTGAAATTTCGTCAATCATGCTCTTTACTTGCTCTTGATTTTTCTTAGCAAGAATTTCAAAAGCACCATAGCGACTATACTCTTCGGGCATTGGGTTGGCTTTTAACCAGCCCCCATTTGCGTATTCAAAGAAATCGTTGCCAGGCTTTACCTCAGTATTCATATTACTGAGCTCTATACCACTTGGTTTCATTTCGTTAGTATTTGTTGTTTGTGAGCAACTTACTAATATGCCAGTTGCTGCAAATAATATAATATTTCTAATATTCATAACTCTTGAGTTTTAAAACAAAAAATCTAAACTTTCTCCAATTTGTACTTCGTATGCCTCTTGTCCATATTTGAATATACGTAATGGATGCTTTCCTTTAAGCTCCATTTTGTCGCCATTCATTTCTAATAGAGAAGCTTCTCTAAGACCAACAACATACATATCTTGGTTTACTGCAAGAAATTCATCAATTCTTTGCTGACGAGTTTCTCCACCATGACCATCAGGATGCGCATCTAAGTAATGAGGGTTTATTTGAAAAGGAATAAGGGAAGTGCAAGCAAAACTAGCGGGTTCCATTATTGGCATATCATTAGTTGTGCGTAAGCTAGGGCAAGCAACATTACTACCTGCACTCCATCCCATATAAGGTGTGCCCTTAAGAACAGCTTCTTTAATTGCATCCATTGCACCAGTTTTGTGCATCATATGTACTAAATAGAAAGTGTTTCCACCACCAACAGCAACAGCTTCGGCATTCTTAATTGCAGCCACAGGGTCTGCTTCATGGTGTATTGAATATAAGTCGTAGCCTAGGTTAGCATATACTTCTTTAACTTTTTGTTCGTATACGTTCCAAGATTCTTCAAGGCTTACGTCAGATAAATTTACTCCTGCATAAGGGATGAAAAGAACTCTTTTTACATCCTTTTTAAGGAAATTTGAAATGTAATCTTGTGGCCAGCCTAAATATGCTTCGCCAGCCATTGTTGAGTTACTGATTAGTAATAATTTCATATGTTATTATTTTAAATGTGAGTGTATAATTCATAATAATTAAAAGGTGCTGATAACTAAATAGTTATATATTGTTTTAATGGAATGCTAAGGTATAAAAAAAACCTTGAAGATTTACTTCAAGGTTTTCTGAAAATTAACTAAAATGTGATATTAGTGCTTTCGCTTCTTTATGCTTCAGCTTCAGCTTCTTTTTTTGCCTTTGCTGGTTTTTTCTTTACAGGAGTTTTTTCTGCAGTATCAGCTTTTTTCGTCTTTTTTACTGCGGTTGTTTTCTTTGCAGTAGTTGTTTTTTTTGCTGTTGTGGTTTTTTTTGTTGCTGTGGCTTTCTTCTTTGTAGTAGTTGTTTTTTTTGTAGTAGTTTTTTTCTTCTCTACAACTTCTTCTATTTTTTCTTCTTTAACAATCTCTGGAGCAACATATTTTTCTTGGGTATTTCGTTTACGCATACGATGTTTACCGTATGACCCTTTAGTTATTTTTCCTCTTCGTGTTTTTTTGTCACCTTTTCCCATAGTAATATCTTTTTGATTTAGAATTAAGTTGCTAATATAGTAATATTTATCGGATTAACTATTTATTAATTCAAAAAAATGTAAAGTATTGATAAATAATAGTATAGCAATGACGACTCAAGTTATAACTATTGTTTTACACTGTAAATAATTATAAATCTGACTTTTATATCACTTATATTAGTGGCAATATGCTATAAAAGGCTATAAATAGTATAACTATGTAGGCTTTATATTGATAAATAATTATTTGATTTACCAAGTGCATTAAAAATCCACATATCATTCTCTTTTTTAAGTTCAGCAATAAACATT
>JAOZSY010000102.1 GCA_029939445.1 Bacteroidales bacterium | reverse complement strand
TTGTTTGAATAACAAATTATGGATTATATCCTTTGAAGAGGCGACCAATTGGTCGCCTCTTTTTTTATATTCATTTTTATATTTATATTTTTTCTGAAGAAACAGCCAAGAATGGCCATTACACCTGTATAAACTGAAGTTTATATATTAAAGTAGTTTCAATCCATTAAATTTAATATATTTGTAAATATCTTTTGATACAATAAACAAAATCCATAATCATGAAAAAAATATTTCTACTTATTGCAATGCTAATAATATTTGTTTTAGCATTAATATACTTGTATCTAGGCAATACTGCTCCTCAATATTCAGGAACTATAATAAATAATTCTGTAAAAGACAGCACCGAAGTAATATACGATAAGTATGGAATACCTCATATATATGCTAAAAGTGGCACCGATGCTTATTTTGCATTGGGCTTTACTCAAGCACAAGAGCGTTTATTTCAAATGGTAATGCTAAGACGATTATCAAGAGGTAAATTGGCTGAGATACTTGGCCCAAAATTAATAGAGATTGATAAGCGAATGATAACGCTTGGCTTTAATGAATTTGCTGCCAAAAATACAAAGGCTGCTTTGGAGTTTGGCGATAAAGAAATGATAAGCTACGCCAACGCATATCAAAAAGGAATAAATTCTTTTATTGATAATGGAAATCTACCAATAGAATTTACAATGCTGGGATTTAAACCAGAGCACTTTATTTTTGAAGATATTTATACTACCCTTGGCTATATGGCTTTAGGTTTTACCACAGGAATCACTAGCGAGCCTGTTATGCAATATATTCACGAAACTTTAGGAAATGACTATTCTATACTTTTTGAAGCAGACACTGCCGCAGGAAATATTAATTACCACCCTCATGCGGTAAAAGAAATTATTGCAAATAATATTATTTCTGAATTTAACGCTTTCCCTTACGATTTACCTTTCCCTTATTGGGAAGGATCAAACTCATGGTTGCTATCAAAGGAAAGATCAAAAAGTGGCAAAGCTATATTTGCAAATGATACTCATATTGGATATTCGCAACCTTCAGTTTGGTTTGAAGCATATATGGAGTATCCAGGATTTGATTTTTATGGTTATTACCTTGCAGGAATGCCATTTGCCATTATAGGACATAACCCTAACCTAGCTTGGGGAATTACAATTTTCCCAATGGATAATATGGACTTATACTACGAAACTACTAATCCTGAGAATAGCAATCAATACTTACAAGCTAACGAATGGAGGGATTATACGATAATTGAGCATATTATTAAAGTGAAAGATTCTACCGATGTGGTTTATAATGTAAAGATAAGCGAAAGAGGGCCTATACTAACAGACGCATTTAATCAAACCATTCAGAAAGAGGGCAAAGAGGTATCTCTTTGGTGGCCGTTATATCATATAAAATCTGATGCAGTACAAGCTACATTTATTATGAATAATGCTCGTAATATTACTGAATTTGCTAAAGCCATGCCTATGATAGATATTCTAGGATTGAATATTATGTATGCCGATATAGACGATAATATTGCTTGGTGGGCTACAGGGCTTATTCCTAAACGCACTGCAGGACTTAGTAGTAAAAAGTATATGGATGGAGCTACTGATACATTAGCTCATGAGTTTTATCCTTTTGATAAAAACCCTAAACTTATTAACCCTGAAAGAGGATATATAATATCGGCAAATAATTCGCCAGGAATGTACGATTCTTTATATGTACCTGGCTATTACTCTCCAGGATATAGAGCTGAGAGAATAGAGAAGCTTATCACATCGCAAGAAAAATGGAATATTGAAGAGCTTAAAGCTGTACAAACAGATGTTTTTTCGGAGCGAGATTTACGATTAGTAAATATTATATTAGATAATATTTACCCTGTATTTTTTGAAACAGAAGAAGCCAAACAACTTCAGATATGGGATGGAAATTATAATATAGAATCTGTTGGAGCTACAATTTTCACAAGACTTTTATACGAAGTTCTTGCTGAAACTTTTATCCCAAAACTTGGCGAAAAGCGATTTTCTGAGCTTCTACATACTTATGCACTAAAGGCTAATATTGAAAGGCTAATTTCTGACCCAAACTCTATTTGGTTTTCTGGAGAGATGTCTAAAGTATGTAATACCGCTTGGAGTAATACCGTAGGTTCACTTCATGAACAGTTGGGCGATGATCTACAGAAATGGAATTGGGGAAGAGTGCATCAGATTGAGCACGTACACGCTATTGGGCGTAAAAAACCATTTAATAAAGTATTTAATGTGGGTCCAATTCCTAAATCAGGAAGTAATGAAGTAATTGATAAAGAAGGGTTTACTTATGGTAATAAAAAATCTATTTATATTAAATCAGGTCCAGCACTAAGATATTTTGTGGATTTTGCAAAACCCAAAAATGGTATTGGAATTATCCCTACTGGTCAATCGGGAAATATTATGAGCCCACATTATAGCGATCAAGCTCAAATGTTTGTTGATGGAGAATACCGTGCTCATATTATGAATAAAGATGAGTTGCCAAGCAATAGAATACTTTGGATCGTGAATGAATAATTTCTAAGTACAAAAATCCCCAATACGAAAACATCATATTGGGGATTTTTTCTTTATCCAATTTTATAGTTAAAGAATTGTAGTAAACTCAAAATGCTCGGTAATCGATTGATTTTCAGAAATACGCTTAATCACATCGGCAAAAAGATCTGCTGTAGAAAGGAAATTCATTTTCTTACAGTCTTTAGTGATATCTCTAGCTATTGTATCGGTAAGAATAAGTTCATCAAGTGATGAATTCGCAATATTCTCATATGCATTTCCTGAAAGTACAGCATGAGTAGCTATAGCACGAACAGAATTTGCTCCTTCTTCCATCATTAGATCCGAAGCTTTAGCAATAGTACCAGCAGTATCAATAATATCGTCAACAAGAATTACATCCTTACCTTTCACATCACCAATTACTCTCATACTTTCAATTTTATTGGCTCCACCTCTTTGCTTAAAACAAATCACAAGATCTGTTTTCAAGAATTTAGCATAAGCAGCAGCGCGTTTTGCTCCACCAGCATCAGGAGATGCCATTACAATGTTCTTCAAATTTAAGCTCTGAAGGTAAGGAACAAAGATTGAAGAGGCATACATATGGTCAAAAGGCACATCAAAGAAACCTTGAATTTGGTCGGCATGCAAGTCCATAGAAACAACTCTATCAACACCAGCAGCAGTAAGAAGGTTTGCAATAAGTTTTGCTCCTATTGGCACACGAGGCCTATCTTTTCTGTCCTGACGAGCAAAGCCAAAGTAAGGTATAATAACAACCACTTTGCGCGCTGAAGCTCTACGAGCGGCATCGATCATCATAAGCAATTCCATAATATTATCAGTTGGAGGATTTGTGCTCTGCACAATAAATACATCATGGCCTCTTATGGTTTCGCCAAAGGCTGGTTGAAATTCACCGTCACTAAATCTAGATAAGGTTACTTTTCCTAATTCCATTCCATATATTTTAGCTATTGCTTCTGCTAATTTTGTATTTGAATTTCCTGAGAATATAGATACTGGGGCTATTTTCATAAAAACTATTTTAAAAAATTGATTTTGCTGTAATAAATAGAGATTACAAAAGTATAAAAAACTCCGATATATAATGTACTTTTTATTAAAAAAATATCACAAAATAGGCAACAATTTTCATTATAAATAATACTCCTCTCTAAAGACTTCTTTCCTTAATAAACCTAAAATAATAATTACATTTTTCAATACAATAAAAACTATATTTTTGTGCAAAATAAATTTTTTATGATTAGATCATTATTGCTACTATTTATAATACTTTCTGGGCTTTCTTTAATAGCTCAAAACGAGAAACGTCAACACTTTTTCGTGCAGTCAAGAGGGTTTTATGGTAAGCCAATAGTTTATTCGGATAGTTTAAGTGCAGATCAATTAAACTCTAACTTTATTGCTGCGGATATTCGCATAGGTGTTCAGGCTAATGGTGAACGCTCTAAAGATCAGTTTTTAGGATTTCAACAATATGGCGTTGGGATATTTCATGCAAACCTAAATAATGAAATTCTTGGAAACCCATGGGGTATTTACACCTTTATTTGTATCCCTTTATATACCCATAATAATTTTACTTTATACAACGATGCTAGCTTTGGGCTAGGTTTTGGTTTTAATGAATATGATCCAATAACTAACCCAAAGAATGACATTATAGGTTCGGATATAAATGCATATTTCACAATTGGAGCAAAAGCAGCATATAGTTTAAATGATAGATTTACAATAGATGCCGGAGCGGAATTCCAACATTTCTCCAATGGAACATTAAAAACTCCCAATAAAGGATTGAATATGTACTCAGGACATTTGGGGCTAACATATTTTTTCAATTCAATAAATGAAGAAATATTTACTCCAGCGGAGAAAATTAGCAAACCCGTTCCTAAAATAGAAAAATATAACGAAATGACCTTTGTCTATTCCATTGGAGGAAAATCTACATTGGCAAATTATGGCAAGCCTCCTAATTATTTAATGACAAGTATTGTTGTAGACTACTATAGGAGATACCATCATATTGCAAAATATGGGGGTGGTATTGAGTATATTTACGATGGCACTTATGTTACTGACTATACTGAAGCCCAAAGTTTCGACAAATACTCGTTTATAGCAATTCATGCTTCGCATGAGTTATATTTCTCTAAATTTGCATTTGTTTCTCACTTAGGCACATATCTATGGAAAGGCACTCCTGGCAAAGGTTGGGTGTATGCAAGAGTAGGACTAAGATATTATATTTCTGAGCATTTTATTGCCAATCTAACACTGAAAACAGAGAATGGATTCAAAGCAGATTTTATTGAAGCGGGTATTGGTTATAGATTTAAGTTCAAAAAAAATAAGACGGAATAATGGATAGCGAAAATCAATATATCTGGGGTCACCAAAGACGTTTCAATGCTTATGCACAATATTTTAAGAAGCATTTTGGAGAAAGAGTGCAGAAGTTAAGTATCGATGCTGGATTTACCTGTCCCAATAGAGATGGAACCGTGGCACGTGGTGGCTGTACTTATTGCAATAACGAATCTTTCAATCCATCATATTGTAGCCCCGAGAAACCTGTTGATCAGCAACTTTTAGAAGGAATGGAATTCCATTCCAACAGATATAGAAGAGCTGGTAAATATTTAGCTTATTTTCAGGCATATTCAAATACATATAAACCCCTAGAGGAGCTTAAGCAAATATATTCGAAGGCATTGGATGTACCGGGAGTGGTTGGACTTGTAATAGGTACTCGCTCCGATGCTATTGATGAAGAAAAGCTTGAGTATTTTGCTGAATTATCGAAAAGTAAATATGTAATTATTGAATATGGTATTGAATCCTGCTACGATAAAAGCCTAGAGATGATGAACCGTGGGCATGATTTTGAGAATGTACGCAAAGCCATTCAGCTGACCCATGATTATGGAATTAATGTTGGCGGACATATGATGTTTGGTCTGCCTGGCGAAAGTATTGAAATGATGATGGCAGAGGCTGAAATACTTAATGAATTACCTCTTAATACCATTAAATTTCATCAGCTACAAATAATTACTAATACTGCTATGGCAAAGGATTATAAAATCAATCCTCAGAATTACGACTTCTTTACTCTTGATGAATATGTAAACTTTATTGTAGATTTTACCGAGAAACTTAATCCTAATTTTGTAATTGAGAGATTTGCTGGAGAAGTACCTCCACGTTTTCTTGCTGGCCCAACATGGGGGAATGTTAGAAATGATCAAATTCTAAATAAGATTGAAAGAGAATTTCAAATTAGAGATTCGTGGCAAGGAAAATTTATATCTAATAAATAACAGAAATAGATGAAAAATATATTACTCTTTATTATAACTTTTACTTTTATATTAGTCTCTTGCGGGAATAATACAAATCCTCATAAGGAGGACAAAGAAAATGCTATGAAAGGGCTACGAATAATTTCTCTAGTACCTTCTATTACTAAAGAGATTGAGCAATTAGGATTAATAGACCAAGTAGTTGGTGCAACTTCATTTTGCGATATTTCCAAAAAAAATCCTAAACTAATTGTAGGTTCTGCCATAAGTATAAATGAAGAAAAGATTTTGCTCCTAAAACCCGATATAGTATTCTCATCAACGCTTACTAAGCCCGAATCAGAAGAAATTCTTCGTAAAAATGGGATAAAAATAGTAAGCATGAATAAGCTAAGTAGTTTTGACGATATTTGTACTCACTATATTGCTTTAGGAAAAGAATTGGATAAAGAGCAAACCGCTACAGAGTTTGTTACTAAATCAAGAAAAAAACTTGATAGTATTATTTCTACAATTCCAAAAACTGAAGAAAGGCCTAGGATATTTTTTCAACTTGGAGCTAAGCCATTGGTAACAGTTTTAAGTGGCACTTTTATGAATGACTTTATTATATTTGCAAATGCTGATAATATTTATTCTGATATAAGTAATATCATTGTTAGTCGCGAAAGTGTAGTCCTTAGAAACCCTAGTCATATTATCATTTCATCAATGGGACCTATTTGTGGACAGGAGAAAATTATATGGAATGACTATCCTGATATTGATGCAGTTAGAAACAATAATATTTTTAAAGTAGAGAGTGTATCAACACCTACAGTGGCCGCATTTGTAAAGCATTTTGAGATTATTAAAAACGAACTATACGGCAAGTAGAATTAAAATACAAAATGGATAAACGCATAAAAAAGTGGGTAATAAGTTTGTTGTCGTTGCTAATAATACTAATAGCAACAATAACACTAGCATTATGCGTTGGCGAAATGAATATTTCCATAGTAGAATTGATAGAAATACTAAATAAGAAATCTGGTATTGAATATTCAATACTTATGAATATCAGGATTCCAAGAGTGCTTTTAGGAATAGCAGTAGGAGGCTCATTAAGCATCTCGGGATTAGTGCTTCAGGCAATATACCGCAACCCCTTGGTAGAGCCATATACTTTAGGAATATCGGGAGGTGCTGCACTTGGTGTAGCATTAGGGATTGTATTTGGAGCTACTAGCTTTTTCTCAATATTCTCATTACCAATTTATGGCATTATCGGGGCATTTATTACCATCGTAATTATGTACTTCTTAAGTATGAGAAGAACGCATCTAAATATTAATTCTATACTGCTAACTGGAGTGATGATAAGTTTTATTTCCTCCTCGGCTATTATGTTTTTATTGGCAACAACTACTTCTCAAAAGCTTCAAAATATTATCTTTTGGACAATGGGTTCTCTAGATCAGCCAAACAAATCATTAATAATAATTGTATTAACTGCATCGGTAATTGGATTGGGTGTTTTTTATTATTTCGTAAGGCAACTCAACGCATTGCGGTTAGGCGAAAGCCATGCTAAGCATCTTGGAGTAAACACTTCACTAATTATCAAAATACTTTTTATTGTAGCATCAATAATAACTGGTATAAGCGTGGCAACAGTTGGAGTAATAGGCTTTGTGGGCTTAGTAGTACCACATTTATTACGTTACTTATTAGGCAACGATTACAGAATACTCCTTATAAGTACTTTTCTTGGAGGGGCAATATTCCTAATACTATCAGATATATTATCACGTACTATAATATCGCCAAACGAACTTCCTATTGGTGTAATTACTGGATTAATTGGTGGTACAATTTTTATTATTGCCGTTAGTAAATCCAATAAACTATTAAAGTTTTAAGGCTATGGCAAATATTTTATCAATCCAAAATATAAAATCGGGTTATGGTGATAAGACTATTATTAAAGATATTAGTTTTAAAGTTGAAACTGGCTTACTTACTGGAATAATAGGTCCAAATGCATGTGGAAAAACAACTCTTTTCAGAACTATAATAGGAGATATAAAGCTTAATTCTGGAAGTATAATAATCGATAAAACTGATATTTCGAAACTATCGCTAAAAGAAAGAGCATCGAAGATTGCTATTGTAACTCAAGGTTTTGACCTGCCAAATCTTAGCGTTGAAGAATATGTACTTTTAGGGCGTTACCCATATAATAATCGCTTTCAATTTTTTGAAAATAAAGATGATTATGCAATTGCACATAAGTATATGCAACTTACAGATACTTATAAATATAAAGATAAGCAACTAAACGAACTTAGTGGTGGAGCGCAACAGTTGGCATCAATTGCCAGAGCACTAACCCAAGAACCTGAATTATTACTGCTTGATGAGCCAACATCACATTTAGATATTACTCATCAGGTGCAAGTGCTAAATCTTATTCGTAGGCTAACAAAGGCGATGAAACTAAGTGTATTAATGATAATCCATGATTTGAATTTAGCAGGCGAGTATTGCGAAAACCTAATAATGATGAACGAAGGCAAAGTACATAAAATGGGAACCACTGAAGAAGTTCTAAATTATAAAGACATTGAGCAGGTATACAAAACGATCGTAATCACACAAAAAAATCCCATATCTAATAAACCTGCTGTCTTTCTTGTTTCTGAGGAAGGAAATACCATATAATTTATATTCTACTTCTCTGAAATATAAAAATAGTTCAATAAATTAAATTTTATAACTAATATTATCTCTTTAAAATACTTACATCTATTTCAACTCGTTAATTAAGCTACCTTTGCTCATCGTGTTCGATAACGAAACGCACGCTCAACAGCCTAATTTAAATATAGTTAGGCAGACGTAAATAATGACAATTAAATTTTTAATAATGAATAAACTAAAAATTAGAAGAACTTCCTTAATGGCAATTGTAATCATTATTGCATCTGTAATAGGGTTTAAATTCTTAAGTGGTTTGAAAGAAGCCCCAAATAAGGACTCTGGCAAAGCCAAAATTATTAAGGTTGAAGTGATGAGTGTTGTAAATGAAGATGTTACCGCTGATATTTCAGTAAATGGTAGGCTGAATTCTAAATATAAAATTGATATTTTTACTGAGGTTACAGGTCGATTATTACCTTCCAAAAAGAGCTTTAAAGAGGGCGTAAAATTCAGAAAAGGCGAGATTTTATTAAAGTTAGATGATGCTAATTATCGTCTAAACTTAAATGCTACAAGGAGTAGCTTCCATAGTTTACTCACCCAATTATTGGCAGAAGTAAAAATTGAATATCCTGATAATTTTTCTAAATGGGAAAGCTATATCAATAATTTTAATCCTGAGTCTAATATCAAAGAATTAC
>JAOZSY010000101.1 GCA_029939445.1 Bacteroidales bacterium | reverse complement strand
ACCGAATTGCAAAAACCTGGCAAGATGGATAGGTTTTTCTTCAATGGCTATGTAAATTCTGACAGAAGCATAGAGGCAAATACTCATATAAAAATTCCTTTGGGAAAGAAATGGGATAGTGGTTTATTGCTTCACGGTAAATATAATGGCTATCGTCACGATTCTAATGAAGATGGATTTATGGATATGCCATTAACCACAAAATTTGTAGTTCTTAATCGCTATGAGTGGATTAATACTCATAATATTCACTTCGAATTTGGTGGGCGATATACATATATTGATCAAGTAGGAGGGCAGATGGATTTTGATAAACATCAGATTAGCGACTCACTAACTCCTTGGGGAATGCTTAATAATGTTCAGAAAATGGATGCTTGGGCAAAATTCGGTAAAGTGAATAGGCTTAAGCCGTGGCAAAGTACTGCTTTGCAAGTTTCAGGAGGTATTTATAAGCAAGATACTCGTTATGGATTGAATAAATACGATGCTCAGCAAAATAGTCTGTATGCTAATTTTATACATCAAAGCAGATTTGCTAGCGATAAGCATATTTATAAACTTGGAGCAAGTATTCAGTACGATGAGTATGACGAACAGCTCAATGCGGATATTTATAAAAGAACTGAAGTCGTAGCTGGTATTTTTGGTGAATATAGCTTCAAACCCATTGATGAGTTTGGTATTGTAGCAGGTATGCGTGCCGATTATCATAATGAATATGGAATGTTTTATACTCCACGAATTCATTTGCGCTGGGCAATGTTTGACCGTACTATTATTCGTGCTTCGGCAGGAAGTGGCTTGCGAACAGCTAATATAATTGCAGAGCATATGTCTATGTTGGCAAGTTCTAGAGATATTATTATTCATAAGAACAATGATTATGGCTTTGGCCTTGATGCCGAAAAAGCATGGAATTATGGGATAAACCTAACCCAAACTTTCGAATTGGATTATCGTGAAGGAAGAATCTCTGCATCCTATTATCGTACCGATTTTCAGAATCAGATTGTTTTTGATATGGACGAAAGTGCTCGTGAGGTACATTTTTATAATCTTGATGGAAGCTCTGTTTCCAATAGCTATCAAATTCAAGTAGATTACGAATTATTGAAACGCCTTGATGTGAGAGTGGCTTACCGTTATTACGATGTGCATACTACTTATATGAGTGGTGAAAAATCTGCACCACTTTTGGCACCACATCGTGGATTCTTCAATATAGCATACTCTAGCCGCAAGTTTTGGAAGTTTGATTTTACAATTAATGTACAAGGTGAAAAACGAATGCCTAGTTTAGAAGCAAATTCCATAGAAAACCAACGAAGTACTTCCACTCCTGTTTTTGCTATTTTGAATGGCCAAATATCGAAACGTATTCGTAATAATTGGGAATTCTATATTGGTGGCGAAAATCTTGGCAATTATCGACAATCAAACCCTATTATTGGCGCTAGCGATCCTTATGGACAGGAGTTTGACGCTAGCCTTGTATGGGCTCCGCTTTTTGGAATAAAGATATATGCTGGTATGAGATATAAGTTTTTATAAATAAAAAAGTCGGAAGATTTGATTGGTTAAATCAAATTTCCCGACTTTAGTAAATATTTATATAATGATATTAAAGCTTAGTTACCTAACTATGCCCTTTTACAACCATTATCATTATTTTCAGATTTAGTTTAAAAAACATATAAATCTGCTTTATTAAACATCTGCGCCAGAATAAAGTCATTTTACTTGGGCGCGTGGCATATGCATATTCAGCATATGGTTTATTCTGTAATCTCTCTTGTATATTTGCCATTATTTCTTGTTTTTTAGTTTTTATAAAAGTGTTTTACTCAGGAATTATTGACCAGCCAAACTTAGCTTTAGCTTTATATATAAACATATAATGCATAAATAGTTTCATCCAGTGACCTGCTAAGCCAATTACTCCCACGGTAGCATTTATATCGCGACCATACTTAGGATATTTTTCCCAATCAGGTACAATAGGCGAAACAGTCATTGTTGCTGCCTGCCCCTTTGTGAAACCATAACCAGCACTAACAATACAAGCAGCAGCTTGCTTAGTCATTGATGCTTTATGAGGATGATCTTTCTTTCCAGTTTTAATTCTATAAGAAATATTTTGTGCAACAACTTTTCCAATTACACCCGATGGCATTCCAGTACGTGGAGGCGTAGGAGTTATTGGTGTTCCGTTTGCACTTTTCATTGGTTTCGACATAGTATGAGGAGGTGCAAAAGCAATGCCCGAAGCATACATAAAGTCATATTCTGGACTCTGATATATCTCTGGCCAATCACTAGCCTTCCACTCTTCGTATGGCTTTGGTGTATAATCTGCGTCTACTCTCATCATTCCGTTCGGAACAAATATTTTATCAGTTATATCATTATCAGCCTTGTCAAATGCTTTCATTTTTGAACCCGTAAAGCCAGGAATAAGCATTGCAAAATCAAACTCTTGCTCATGATATGTGCCGTCTAATAATTCATAAAAAGCTTTTCCTTCTTCAACTTTTTGTACTCCAGCACGTTTTATCCAGCGTATTCCATACTCTGCAAGTACCGACTCTGTAAATACTTTTGTTGGTGTGATATAGCCTCCTCTTTTAATATAAGCGCCGCCCATACCAAAATCTCCAAGCTCGTATTCGTTGGTTATCCATATTATATCTGCCAAATGAGACAGATTTCTTTTATCTACTTCAAAAGCAATATTTAACGCATACTCAAAGGCTGCTCCTTGACAGGTTGCCATTGGATGCCCTGTGCCAATTAGGAAAGTTTGGTGTTCGCCATTTTCCATTTTAGTAAGCGATACTTCTAAGTTTTTCCACGAGTGAGCAGCATGATCATATGTACATACTGAGTTTGTGAATAAATCTGGGCCTAAGCCAGGTGTGCCAGCAAAATTCAATGCAGGACCGGTCCCGTTTACTAAATAGTCAAATTCTACAACTTCTTCTTCACCTTGCTTAGCTTCTTCTACATAGCTTATTTTTACAAATGGCTTGTCAGTTTCCCCACCGCCTTCTGGATGAATGGATTTAGCCAAGGCTTGTTTGTAGATAATCCCTTGCTTTTTATATACTGGTGCAAGTTTAAATTTTACCTCATTGGGCTCCATTAATCCTACTCCAACCCATATATTGGAAGGTACCCATTGATAATTACTGTTAGGGCTTACAACGATAACATCGTGCTTTTTCCCTAAAATCTTTTTAAGATAAAGTGCTGCTGTGTGACCAGAAATTCCAGCACCTAAGACTAATACTTTTGACATAGTTAGGAACGTTAATTTATATAATTATTGAATGTTTGTTTATATTTCACAAATATAGGCAATTTAAGTAGTCAAATGCTTGTTTATGTAGTTTTTATATATTATAATTAATGTTAATTTATAGTAAATCATTGTTATATAAGGCTTATTAGTGCATTTTTTTATTTTTTGTAATGTATATCGTATTATTTTTGCAAACTAGCAACAAACTTAAAAAATGATTAATAGACTTCAATTTTTTCATTCTTATCTTAAAAGCAAAGGAATATACTCCTTAGCAGGGAAAAGTATATTGCGATTGATTCTTATTGTTATTATTTTAGGTACTTTTTTATATTTAGCTCAAACATATATTACCGATTTTAATGATAATCTAAAGGCTTTCTTATTAAAGTGGGATTGGAAATTTGTTATCAGCCTATTCTTTGTTTCGGAAACATTATTGGGATTAATACCTCCAGATTTTTTTATTGTATGGGCAAATGCTAGTACTCATCCAATGATACTTACGGCTATATTAGCAACACTATCGTATCTTGGGGGATTAACAGCTTATTTTATAGGTTTTAGAATATCAAAAATTCCGATGTTTCATAGGTGGCTTATAAGACGTTTCTCTTCTCATTTTGCTACATTCCAAAAATATGGAGGCATATTAATTGTGTTTTCTGCTTTATTCCCGCTACCTTTTTCTACAATAACTATGGTTACAGGAATGTTGCATTATCCAATTAAGAAAGTTATGATACTTGGTAGTACTCGTATACTGCGCTTCTTTGGCTATGGCTATGTTTTATCTCATCTTTTTTAATTTTTTTTTTTAGTATATTTGCGCTAATTAATCTAAAAACGCAGTACTATGATAAAAATTAAACTCCTATTTTCAGTATTAATGATTTCGTTGCTAATGATTTCATGTAATAATTCAACAGAACCCGTTAAGAAAGAGGCTGATAATGGCTTTGATACTAAAGCCGCTTATGAGCAGGCAAGTAAATTTTTTGCTGCATTACCGAGCACTGCTCCCAATGCAGAAAATGAACTTACGGCAGAAAAAATCCTTTTGGGAAAGGTTCTATATTTTGATAATAGACTATCAAAAGACGAAACTCAAAGTTGTAATACTTGCCACAATATTGATACCTATGGTGTAGATAATGAGCCTACTTCTAAAGGTGATAATGGTGGTTTGGGCGATCGCAATTCTCCAACTACATTTAATGCAGCATTACATATTTCTCAGTTTTGGGATGGTAGAAATGCTGATGTTGAAGAGCAAGCGGGTGGACCTATTCTAAATCCAGTTGAAATGGCTATTCCCAATGAAGCTTTTATCCTTAAAAGACTTAAAAAAGTACCTGAATATCAAGACTTATTTGCAGCAGCATACCCTGGTGAAAGTAATCCTTTTACATATAAAAATTTAACATACGCAATAGGTGCTTATGAGCGCACATTGCTTACTCCTTCAGCTTTTGATGAATATATTGTTGGCGATTTAACAGCATTAAGTATTGATGCTCAAAAAGGTATGAAAGAATTTATTGATGTAGGATGTACTCAATGTCATGCAGGAGCTATTATGGGTGGAAATATGCTGATGAAGTTTGGCCTTTTTGCCAACTATTGGGAGCATACACAAAGTGCTATAATTGATAGTGGTAAGTATGTTGTTACGGGTGCCAAATCTGATATGTTTGTTTTTAAAGTGCCTTCTCTTCGTAATATTGAGAAAACTGGACCTTACTTTCACGATGGTTCTGTAAAAAGCTTAGAGAGCGCTATACAAATAATGGCCAAAACTCAAAACAATAAAGATTTATCAATAGACCAAGTTAAATCCATAGAAATCTTTCTTAATACACTTACTGGCGAAGTGCCAAGCTCTGCAAAGCTTTAAGAGCTTAGTTTATTATAAATGAAAAAACCTCCATAGAATTTATTCTGTGGAGGTTTTTTTGAGTTTAGGAATTAACTTAAATACTAAGAAGCTTAAACTCCTCGCCATCAAACTCACCAATATGAGGATTTTTCACCCATTCGCCAAGGTTTATATATCGTGAGTTGTTTCCTAAATCTTTGTCCATAGCAATATGTCTATGCCCAAAAACAAAGTAATCATAATGTTTTTTTGCCAGCTCACTTTTGCAATACTGATATAGAATTTCCTTATCGTCGCCTTCGTAATGTTCTTCAAAATTTCCATTTGAAATACGACTTTTCCGAGAGAAATATTGTGCAATTCCCAAAGCAAAATTAGGGTGCAAACGAGCAAAAAACCATTGATTTATTCTATTGGCAAAAATTGATTTTATAAATTTGTATTTGCCATCGCCAGGGCCTAGTCCATCGCCATGTCCCAAAAGAAATTTTTTGCCATTAAGAGTAAACTCCTTTGGCTCACGATATACTTTAAGGCCTATTTCTTGCTCAAAATAATCGAAAACCCACATATCGTGATTGCCAATAAAGTAATGAATATTTATGCCATTATCGCTCATTGTGGCAAGCTGCCCCAGTAGGCGCACATAGCCACGAGGTGCCACTTGCTTATAGTCGAACCACATATCAAATATATCGCCTAGGATAAAAAGATTTTCGGCATCGTGCTCAATACTCTCAAGCCAAGCTACCATCTTTTTTTCACGAAGCAAGCTACTATCATAATCGGGCACGCCTAGGTGTACGTCAGAAATGAAATAGCTCTTATTCTTGCTTATGTTATTCGAATTATTATTCTCCAAAACGATTATAAATTAAATTCTTTTTTCAATTTAAATGGATTCATTAAATCCATTCTTAAAGTGAAACGGATATTATCGCTGTATTTGTAATTAGCATTTATATCCATAACATCCTGAAATTGTGATGTCCACAATAGTGGGAAATAGACTTCAAAAGTACGATTAAAAAATGTAAGTAATACACCGCCTTCTGCCAACAGCTGTTTGTCGTAAAATACCGAATAATCTTTTGATAATGTATATCCAAAATTACCGTAAATCTTTATGAACTTTGTAAAAGGAATTCCTGCTCGTATATTCAATGCACTAATAAAACCCCATGACCTTCCTAGGCTTGATGGCAAATAAAAACTTCCATCACCAGGAGTAACTTGGCCAGAATTATAGCCCGACCTGTCGAAGTAGGTATAATCATAAAGATAATCATCGCTGCCATCAAAAGAGCTCATTTTATACGAATAATCTACCCATTGATCGCTTTCAAAAAGGAAAATATTACCTGCAAAAAGGCGCATTTCCAAAGCATTATTCTTTTTGTCATTATAGCTCAGAGCATATTCCAAACTTATACTTGCCTTAGTTATATTAAAGCCCGTCTGAAAGTTGAAATATAAGCCATAAGGGTTTAAGGCTCTTTTGTTTACATATTGATAATCTAGCGTTACTATATTTGATTTATGAATACTTTTTATAGGATTAGGTGTTGGGAATGTGGAAGCCATGGAATATGTTTCAACTTCTTTCTGTATGTTTACCAATCGCACCTTTGCCATATGTGAGATATTGGTATTGCCTTCAGGATTTTTAAAGTAGAAATTTAGCTCCGGACTAAGTTTTGTATAACTAAGCTTCTTACTATCATCACTTGAAAATTTATAATGATATCTTTTCCCAACAACACCTACGCTCAGTCGCCGTATAAATCCTCGTGTATAAAAATTTCTGTGTAATCCAAAGCTTCCGCTCAGTGCTTTTTGATTAAAAGAGTATAAAGGCATAAGCTCATATTCCCATTTTTTCTCCAAAAGGGAGTGGTTGAATAATAGAACTCCTGCCATAAATTTATCATAATTATTCCAACCCAAAATTGGTGTATAATATAAATATTGCTCATTTTTTTTGGGTGTAGTGGTAATAAATTTAAGCTTTAATTTATTTGCTTTATGAAAAGTAGAATTTGGTTTATAGCTATTATTCTCTGGTGTAAAATCCAATAAAGAATAATCATTATTGATACTAATTTTATGATAATCGCCATTAGGAAATGCAATTGACTTAGTAGATTCAAAGCCATTAACCCATTTTTCATTTATTAGCACACCTCCATCATCAGTTGCTTTTATATGAATAGGAGCACTTATATTACCAATATTTTTTAGCTTTATCTGCATCGAATCTCCTTTTGTATTAATGCTTTTAATCTTATAATCTATTCGCTTTTTTGTGTCTATCAAATCATTTAATACCCAAGATAGGTCTTTGCCACTTTCGTTTTCGAAATGGGATAAGAAATCCTCGGGCTGAGGGTGCTTATACTGCCATTTGTCAAAAAAACTTTTAAAAATTTCTCCAAATTCATCTTCTCCCAGGTATTGTTTGAGATAATCAATTATTAAGGATGTTCGTTGGTAAACGGAGATGCCATAATTTGAACTTGTATAATCAATAGAATGTAGACCACTAGCTTGATCCAAATTATACGAAGCAGTAAATCTATTACTTAGATAACCGAAATAATGTTCTCCAAATTCGCTAAGGCGCATTATATTAAGCTTGCGTCCAAAGTAAAGCTCATCAAGTGTTAATCCAGGATGGTATTTTTTCATATACTCATTCTGAACAAAGGTATTTAATCCCTCATCCATCCAAGGGTGCTCTCGCTCATTAAATCCTAACATTCCATAAAACCAATTATGGCCAACCTCATGCATTATGGTTTCTTCGAGTACGTATTTGTTTCTCGAAAGCCCAATAATTGTGATGTTAGGATATTCCATACCCGCACCAGCACTTAAAGCTCCTTGCACTGCTGTTACATGATTATAAGGGTAATTGCCTACAAATTCGGAATAGAACTCTGTGGATTGCTTCAAATATTTAAGGCTTTCTTTCCATAGCTCAGCTTCGTCATTAGTAAACATTGATTGAATTAATATCTTATGCCCATTATCTAAAGTAATATAATCTCTCAAAACGTGATAGTTTTTGTCGGCAAACCAAGCAAAATCATGGATATTCTCTTGATGAAAAACTAATGTTTTTAACTCTTTTGATGAAAGAGGCACTTCTATTTCTATATCAAATTCGTCAATTAGTTTTGTGGCTTCAGAAATAGAGTCTAGCCAACGCTCTTCACTATCACAGTTAACCATATCACCAGTTGCTCCAACAATATAATTTTTTGGGATAGTGATAGACACATCGTATTTCCCAAATTCTGAATAAAACTCACCTTGATTAAGATAAGGCATCTGATGCCACCCTTTTGCATCATAAACCGCTGGCTTAGGATACCACTGAGTTATTTGAAATGATTGCTCGGCATGTCCCAAGCGTGAGAAATCTGATGATGGTATCTTTACTTTGAAAGGAGTTGTAATTATAATACTTTCTCCAGTTTTTAGGCTTTTATTTAGAAATACTTTTGCAATATCAACATGCTTACTGTCAAATTCCCATTTTAGTTTAGTGCCTTGCGATGCAAAATCAATCTCCGAAATATTCCCCCTATCTTCATCAGTAGCATTATAAAGATTTTTATTGCCCTGCAACAGTAGTTGCTCGCATAAAGCCGTGCTTTCATTACTATAGGCATTTGCCCATAAGTGGAAATAAATAAAATCTAGACCATCAGGTGAGTTATTGGTATATGTAATCTTTATATCGCCATTAAGAATACTCAAACTATCATCTAACTCAACCTTTATATTATAGTCAACATTTTGCTGCCAATAATCCTGAGCCAATATGTTTGTATACGATAGTAGAACTACAGCTAGTATTATTATTGATTTTATCATTATTTATGCTCTAATATAATTTGTAAATTGCTTATGGTATTATAATTTACAAATCTAAGAAAATATTATTAAAGAATTCAAGTGGAGTCAAAGCCCAATAGGGCAGGCGTATATAAATTGTCACCAAACCAATATGTATCTTTTACTATCGTAATATACAGCTGTATATGTAAATTTAAGATGAAAATTTATCATCGAATTACACCTGCCT
>JAOZSY010000100.1 GCA_029939445.1 Bacteroidales bacterium | reverse complement strand
ACATTAAAAATAGATATACAACATAGCGATAGTTTTTTTGATAATAGCGAATACCAAGCTGTTGCAAGCAGAATGGATTCAATACATCAAATGGTAATAAATAAAACTGGAAAAGGTTCTGAATTTCTTGGTTGGCATAATCTTCCATCATCAATTACACCTAAGGTTATTAATGACATTAAGCAAGTTGCAGCTGATATCCGTAAAAAAGCAAAGTATTTTGTGGTAATTGGAATTGGAGGTTCGTATTTAGGAGCTCGTGCAGTTATCGAAGCTCTGCAAAATCCTTTTGATGCGTATCAAACTAGTGAAAACCCAAAGATATTATATGCTGGACAAAATTTGAGTGAAGACTATCTTCACGATTTGCTTGCGTTATTAGATAATGAGGACTATGCCCTTACCGTTATTTCTAAATCTGGAACTACGACAGAGCCCGCGATTGCCTTTAGACTATTAGCTAATCACTTGGAGAATAAGTACGGTGCAGAAGAAGCCACTTCTCGAATTATTGCTATTACTGATGCTGAGAAAGGAGCCTTACGCACATTAGCCACTCAAAAAGGATATAAGACATTTATTGTACCTAATGATGTAGGAGGAAGATTCTCAGTACTTACACCAGTTGGTTTATTGCCCATTGCTATTGCAGGTTACAATATTGAAGCTTTAATTGAGGGAGCCTTGCATATGGAAAAATTAACCGCCTCTACTGCAAAAGAAAATATTAATCCTGCAGCTAAATATGCAATTACCCGTAATGTACTATTGAACAAAGGATTTGATATTGAAATATTAATAAATTTCAGTCCAAGTCTTATGTATTTTACCGAATGGTGGAAACAACTTTTTGGAGAGAGTGAAGGAAAAGAACATAAAGGAATTTTTCCTTCAGGAGCTAATTTCACTACTGATTTACATTCTATGGGTCAGTATATTCAAGACGGAAGGCGCAAAATATTTGAAACATTGATAAGTGTAAATACTGTTGAACACTCAATTACTATTCCCGAAAAGGAGCAAGATTTAGATGGTCTGAATTATCTTAAAGGAAAGAATGTTGATTACGTAAATCAAATGGCTCAAAAAGGGACCTTAAAGGCTCATATTGATGGTGGAGTTCCAAATATTATAATTGAAATTAATAAAATTAATGAAGAAAATATTGGTCAAATGATTTATTTCTTTGAGCTAGCTTGTGCTTATAGTGGCTATACATTAGACGTAAATCCTTTTGATCAGCCAGGTGTAGAAGCTTATAAATCAAATATGTTTGAGCTTCTAGGAAAGAAATAGATGTAAAAACTTGCAAATAAAAAAAGCTTTGATATTTCTATTAAAGCTTTTTTAAGTTAGTATTAGTATACTCTTCTACCAAAGAGTTATTAACCGTGAATATTGTACGATTTTATGTAGTAAGAACTGTAATAATGATTACTCCTACTATTATAAAGCTATATATAGCCATTAAATGAGTTTGCTTTATATCTTTTGTTTGATTTTGTTTTGACATTTTTTTATAATTTTAAATTGGTTTATGAATATAAGACGACAATAATTCGATAAGCTTTGGTTAATAAAAAATATTCTAAAAAAATAGCATGTATTTGTTAAAAATTACATGCTTTGGAGTTATTTTATTAATGTTTAGCCTAAGTTATTTAGTCAGAAGTGTTAGTATGATAGCTGAAACTATAACTACTCCATAAATCATAAATAATGTATTTTGACTTACTTTAGTTGGTTGATTTTTTGCTTTTGACATAAGAATTATTTTTAATTTTACACTATATTTACTTTCTGTAATCTAATTGTTTTAACTATAAGACGATAGTATCATGCAATATCTTTGTTATCATACTCACAATTTATTTTGTGACGGGAAAAATTCGATTGAAGAAATGGTACAATCAGCTATAAATCAAAAGATTAAAGCTATTGGTATATCAAGTCATTCTCCTGTAAATTTTTTTAACAAATGGAGCATAAGTGACGATAAAACTAAAAAATACCGTGAAATCATATCTGTTTTGCAACAAAAGTATGAAGGTCAAATCCATATTTTTGCTTCTTTAGAAGTTGACTATATCCCCAAATTGACCAATACTAATGAGTATTTTTCTAATTTATTAAATCTGGATTATACAATAGGTGCTGTTCATCTTGTTCGGAATCCTAATAATGGTGGTCTTTGGTTTATTGATGGTGATAAAAAACAATCGCAGAATAATATGCTTAAAATTTTTGATGGTGATTATAAGTTTGCTGTGAAATCATATTTTAGTCAAATGAGAGAAATGATAATAACTCAAAAGCCAGATATTATTGCACACCTTGATAAAGTTGCGATGAATACTATTGGTGTGTTATTTGAGGAATATGAAGACTGGTATCAAAACGAGGTAGATTTAACATTGCAGGAGATAAAAAATGCTGGTAGTATTATGGAGATAAACACTAGAGGAATTTATAAAGGCAAATGGCATACGACTTTTCCCTCTCCTAAAATAATTCGTAAGGCAAATATAATGGGTATTCCTATAATTATTAGTACTGATGCTCACTCAACTTCAGAGCTTTTATCCTATTATAAAGAGGCTGCAATTATTGTACATGAAGCAGGCTATGAAACAATATCTTTTTATAAGAACAATAAATGGGAACAAATTCCATTATTATTATAATGTTTTTGGTGTAACAAAAATGTATTTCAATCGTCAAAAGGAAATTATAGATATAATTTGAAATTAAAACATGATTATGAAAATTAGAGAAATATTATTCGCTTTTATAGCATTGGTACTTATAATGTCATCATGCTCAACTGATAAGCCAGAGGATTTAAAACACATCCCTGATGATGCGAGTTTTGTGTTTACAATGAATCCTAGTGAGCTACTTAATAAAAGTGGTACAGAAGAGTTTACAGCAACAGAATTATATAAAAAGATAACCGAAAGAGCGTCATATGATTCAATTGATAGGGACTATGACCGTGTTATGGAATTTGATTATATATTCAAAAATCCAAATGAGAGTGGTATTGACTTCGAAAAGCAGTTTTTTGTTTATGGCGTTTCCAATAGGAATGGGTGGTATAGGGCCTTAGCTATAAATTTTGGCATATCAGATTCTAAGAAATTTGTAGCAATGTTGAAAAAAGCAACAGAAGAAAATATGGACTCTTTAGAATTTGTTGAAACAGAAGAGTATAATTATTTGATTTCTAATAAAATGGACAACAGGAAAATAATTTCATGGAATAATTCTACTGCAATTATTTATTCAATAACCAAAGGCTATAGAGGAAAAGATTTATTGATAGAGCGAGCTGAAGGTCTTATAAATCTTAAGCTGAGTAACTCCATTGCTACTAATAATTCTTTTGTAGAATTTTATGAGAATAGGAAGGATATTAACATTTGGTTTAATAGTGATTTTGTACTTAACAGTATTCCTAATCAATTTAAAACCGTGGTAGCAACGCAGTTGCCAATTAATCCTAAAGGGATAGAATACTATTATTATGTTAGTTTTGATAAAGGACAAGTTATTGCGGAATCGCAACTTATACTTCCTGAAGAGCTAAAAGATTTAATAGAGGAGTATAAAATAATAAAGGATGATTTTGATAAAGATATATTAAAATATATTCCAAATGAGAGCTTTGCAAATTTTTCAGTTGCGGTGAATGCTCATGAGTTATATCGAATGATTAAAGATTTATACAAAGAGCGACAAGTGAATATTGATGGAGTAGAGAGCATGGCAGAGGTCTCAATGGATATTGATATAGAAAGAATTTTTTCTGCAATTAATGGTGAAGTTGTATTTAATATTCATCATATAGAAGTGAAAAAAGACAGCGCTGGCTGTGGTAGCCCTGTTGATGTAAAAGCTTCATTACTCCTTAAATTGGATAATGATGAGGTTTATAAAGGCTTTTTAAAGATATTTGAAGACAACGAAAAAGAAATGATAGATGGTTATTATTCAATACTAGATGATAGCAGTAGATTATATGCCTCTATGGTTAATAATATTATGCTAATAACAAATGATAAAGAAGTTATAGTAAATTTTGTGGCAGAAAAGGCATTGTCCAAATCGCTTAAAGATTCGGATATTGCAAAATATCTGGAAAACTATGCTTTATTTGCTCAACTTAATTTGGATTATTCGGAATATGATAGCCAAATTCAAGAGTATTATAATGAGCGGTATTTCAGTTATGATAAAGCTGGAATGAAAAATAAATTAAAAGAAATCCGTATAGAACCTATTGATTCTTATCATTCTAGAATAATTATTGAGTTTAAGGATAAAGAGAGAAATAGCCTTGAAGTAATGCTAAATTAAAGAGATACTATTCCCATAATATAATAGACGAGCAATTGATTTTATTATCAGTTGCTCGTTTTAGTTCATGATAATACTTTTTGTTTTCAATAATATTGGTATGTAGATGTAATTTATCATTGAACTGAGCTTCTGTTTTAAAATTTATATCTATTGTTTTAAGCTTATTAGTTTTGTGGAATTCGGGGCTATATGAGTTTAATAATAGTTGAATATATTTTGTATTATTCATATGTCCAACCATATCTAAATCAGAATACTGAACAGTATAGTCGACTATAGATCCCTCGGTAATTTTATTTCTAATATTTGCAACTTCGTTTGTTGCCTTTTTATCGGGGTGCATTTCTACAGTAATTCCCATTCTATCAACTATCTGCGGGCGTCGTATATTAGTATCAAAAAGTATCCACTTTGTGCTTGCGCTTAATAGTGTGTTTCCATCTTTATCGTACCAGCTAAAATCTCGTCTTGATATAAATTTATCATTTTCAACAACCCACGACTTAATTAAAACTTCTTCTTCCCATTTTGGTAATCTCTCAATTTCTATTCTAATACCAGAAAGAATCCATGCCATATTTTTAAGAACAAACTGGCGATATCCAAAGCCCATATTATTGGAATGATCACCTGCGACTTCCTGTAGGTATTCGCTAATGCTAGTTGTGGTAATGAAGTTATTTTGATCTACATCAAAAGAACGAACCTTGAATCGATATTCCCAAATGCCGTTATTTTCCATTGTAATACTGTTAAAAAGATATCCCATTTATATTCTTAATAAATAAAAAAAACACCTGAAATATATATTTCAGGTGTTTATTAATCTTTTATTTAGAACGGAAGATCATCTTCGGGTTCATTAGTATTTGTTACAGGAGGTGTTGCTGCCTGTTTAGTGTCTTGAGCTTGATTTGCTTTAGCTTGTGGCTGAGCTGGAGCATCAGATGCACCTGGGCTAGGAGGGTAGTTTCCACCACCTTCACTTTTATCCAATAATAAAGTTTTATCACCAACAATTTCAGTAGTATATCTAGTAATATTATCTTTATCAGTCCAAGAGCGAGTACGCAAACTGCCCTCAATATATACCTTACTGCCTTTCTTCATTTTTTCAGCTTTCTCAGCTAACCAACGCCATAGTACAACGCGATGCCATTCTGTTTGCTCTTGCCATGCTCCTGCTTTATCCTTATACGATTCAGTAGTAGCAATGCTTAGTGTCGCTACTTTTGTACCATTTTCTAATGAACGAATTTCTGGGTCTGCCCCAAGATTTCCTAAAACTATTACTTTATTAATTCCTGCCATTTTTATTGTTTTTAAAATTCTAAAATTATTGCTACAAATTTAATGAATCTAATCTTTACTTTAATTATAACTTATTCACAAAATTTGAATTTATCTAAAATGCATGATACTTACTATCAATAGTAGTTTTATATATTTTATTGATGATAACATAGCTAATTGAATAAGCAATCTATTTATTGCTTTGCCATTCACTAATTCTATTTAGTTTTTCGAGCCCTCTACTAACAGATTTTGTTTGCCCAAAGTTCAAAGTTAGTTTTTGCTTATTTTCTTTCATGCCTAATTGTGATGGATTATTCTGAATATAATTCAATAATCTAGAGAAAGTTTTTCCAGAGTAATATTCTGATTCCTGTTGATATACTAACCAAGCAATCATCTTGCTATTTTTAATTACAACTTTCTCTAATCCAAGATCTTTAGCTATCCATCGTAATCTTAAACTATCTATTAATCGTTCAAGTTCGTTTGGAATAGGGCCAAATCTATCAATTATTTCTATGGAAAACTTATCAATATCATCTTCATTTTCGCAGGCTTCAAGTTTCTTATAAAATATTAAGCGCTCGGCTGTTTGCTGAATATAAGTATCTGGGATAAGGATATGCAAATCAGACTCAAATCGGGTATCTTTAACAAAAACCTTCTTTTTCTTTTTATTCTCTTCCTTAAAAACATCAGCAAATTCATTCTCTTTAAGCTCGGCAATAGTTTCGTCCATTATTTGGTGAAACATCTCAAAACCAATCTCGGAAATAAAGCCACTTTGCTCCCCACCAAGAATATTTCCTGCTCCTCTAATATCTAAATCGCGCATTGCAATATTGAATCCGGATCCTAAATCCGAGAATTCTTCAATTGCTTGAAGTCGTTTGCGTGACTCTGGAGTTAGAGAAGATATTGGGGGAGCTAGCATATAACAGAAAGCCTTTTTATTAGTTCGTCCAACCCGTCCACGTAATTGATGTAAGTCGCTAAGTCCATAATTTTGAGCGTCGTATATTATCATTGTATTTGCATTGGGAATATCCAAGCCCGATTCTACAATAGTTGTAGCAACAAGCACATCATAATCTCCTGCTACAAAATCCATCATTGTTTTCTCTAGTTTTCGCCCTTCCATTTGTCCATGGCCAACGCATACCCTAGCCGTAGGAACAAGTTTTTCTATTAACAAAGCAATTTCATGGATATTTTTTATGCGATTGTTTATTACATATACCTGCCCTCGTCGCGAAATTTCATATTGTATAGCATCTCGAATTACATCTTCGTTAATTGACTGCAAAACAGTTTGTACAGGATATCTATTGGGAGGAGGTGTGTTTATAATACTCATATCTCGTGCCCCCATTAGCGAAAACTGTAATGTTCGTGGTATTGGCGTTGCCGTTAATGTAAGAGTATCAATATTTAATTTTATATTTTTGAGTTTCTCTTTTATGGCTACTCCAAATTTCTGCTCTTCATCAATAATAAGTAAGCCTAAATCTTTAAAATGGATATCTTTGCTAACAATCCTATGGGTTCCAATAAGTATATCCACTTTACCGTCTTCTAAATCTTTAAGAGTTTGTTTTTGCTGCTTAGCAGATCTAAATCTGTTTATATAATCAACTCTTACAGGCATCTCTTTAAGCCTATTCCTAAAAGTATGATAATGCTGTAAAGCCAGTACCGTAGTAGGAACAAGTATTGCTACTTGCTTACTATCAGCCACTGCCTTGAAGGCTGCTCTAATTGCAATTTCGGTTTTTCCAAAACCCACATCACCACAAATAAGCCTATCCATTGGCGAGTCACTTTCCATATCTTGCTTAAAATCTGCAGTAGCTTTTATTTGGTCAGGAGTATCTTCAAAAAAGAAACTAGCCTCCAACTCTCTTTGTAAGTACGAATCCTCTTCAAAAGCATATCCTTTTACGGCTTTTCTTTTTGCATAAAGGCTTATGAGCTCTTTAGCAATATCCTTAACTCTACTTTTTGTTTTTGCTTTAAGTTTTGCCCATGCGCGTGAGCCTAGTTTACTAAGCTTAGGCTCAATTCCATCTTTACTTACAAATTTAGAAACTCTATGCAAAGCGTGTATGCTTACATATATTAAGTCATTATTTTGAAAATGTAACCTAATAGCTTCCTGCTCCTTGCCGTTATTATTAATCTTTTCGAGCCCTCCAAAGCGTGCAACCCCATGGTCTACATGAGTAACGTAATCGCCAGGCTGTAGATTATAGATTTCCTTTAGCGTAATGGCTTCCTTATTGGTAAATCGCTCTTTGAGTTTAAAACGATGATACCTTTCAAAA
This sequence comes from Bacteroidales bacterium, assembly GCA_029939445.1. Lineage (GTDB taxonomy): Bacteria > Bacteroidota > Bacteroidia > Bacteroidales > UBA1556 > UBA6267. The sequence continues at coordinate 1,308 of JAOZSY010000100.1, read as the reverse complement.
ATCTGATGATCAGTATAACAAGCAATCTTAGCTCGCTTATCTATAAAACCATTTTGCAAACTTAATAATATCGGCTGCCATTTTATTGCAATAGGAGTATTTTCATCAGCAGCCATGTCTTCAAAAATCTGCTCAATACGCTTTATCTGATTCTCCTGATCAGCAACAATATAGTTACTAATTCCCTCAGCACTATTTTGCTGGAGATTGTCTATTAGTAAGTCAAACTTTTTGTTGAAAGGTGGTTGCGGAGCCATATCAAAACTAAATATATTAGAATCTTTGTAGCAACAGCTTCTTTCAGCCAATTCAATAGTTAAATGCTTATTAAGGCCTTTCTTAAAAATATGAGAATCAGTGAAAAGTTCTTTAGGCTCTAATTGTGCGACCTCTCCTTCAAGTTCATGGAAAGATTTATATGCTTTAGAATAAAATTTATCAATTATATCGAAAATATAATTAAAATCTTTTGCCCAAATACGTGTATTTGGAGGTAGAAAGCTTAATATATCACTTCTTCGCTCTATTATACTTCTATCTTGAATGTTTGGAAGAATACTTATTTTATTATGATTTTCGATGGATCGCTGGTTTGTAGTATCAAAGCTACGGATGCTGTCAATTTCATCACCAAAGAACTCAATTCTAAAAGGAAAATCATTGGAAAAAGAAAAAATATCTATTATACCACCACGAAAAGCAAATTGGCCAGGCTCTATTACAAAATCTACTTGCTCAAATCCATATTCTTGCAATAATTCAATAATAAAATCAAAGCTAAGTTCTTCACCAACACTCATTTTCATAGTGTTTTTACTGACATATGCTTTTGAAATTATATTTTCACTCATCGCCTCAGGAAAGCTCACTATAAAAAGATTCTTTGTACCTCCTCCAATACGTTTTATTACTTCAGTTCGGAAAAGAAGGTTATTATTATCAGTATGCTCTAGATCATAAGCTTTTTTGTATGCTGTAGGAAAGAATAACACCTTCTTCTGTGATAGCTGTTTTCCCGTTTCTCCAATCAGCTGCTCAAGATCATTCATAAAATAGGCTGCGGACTCTTTATCGGGAAGGATAAAAAGTGAAATCCCGGGATTTATAGAATGCAAATTTTTTGCTAAAATGGAAGTTGATGAACCAATCATTCCCTGCAAAAGATTATGAGATTTCTTTTCTACAATGGCATCGAAAAAGCTTTTGCTAGCTGCATCTTCAATAAATAATTTTGTAAAATCTGAAGTCTTCATAAATGTGTTGCTATTTTAGGAGCGCAAAGTTAAGAAATTTGTTAATGTAACACGG
>JAOZSY010000099.1 GCA_029939445.1 Bacteroidales bacterium | reverse complement strand
AGAAATATAATTATTTTTTGGGATGTCGGTATAGTTTTACTAATTTCGCAGAATACAATGAGGATAGTTGTTTTAACTAGAAACCCTCTAATCTACTGCTTAAAACTATATTAACATTATTATAAAAGCAAAACAATGAGAATTCTTTTACTAAGTATTATACTAACGATAAGCACATTTATTTATGCTCAAGATTTTGAAGTAGCTCCTGTACTGGTGAATTTTAGAGCAGAGCCTGGTTCTGTGGAGAAGACAATCTTAACAATTAAAAATTATGCAAACATTAAGCAAAAGTATAGTTTGAAGTTATCAGATTATATTATTAATGAAAATGGGGCAAAAAAAGGTGTTGCCGCAGGGAGCACCGAAAAATCTATTGCTAATTGGATAAATATCTCGCCATCTGTTGTTATTCTAAACCCTAATGAAACAACAGAAGTTGAACTTATTATTACTGTGCCAAAGCAGCATTATGAAACTCGTTGGGGGATGATTCATATTAAAGTTGATAACGAAAAATTAGCCTCTGATATTGATAATGAAAATATGGCTACTGGTGTGTTATTGGTTCCTAGAATTGTTGTTTTGGTTAAACAGTCGCCAAGATCAAATATTAATTACTCAGCTAAACTTACTAATTTTAAGCAAGTTGAAATAGTACTAGATTCTAATAATATGGATAGATCTGTTTATGAAGTTACAATTGTAAATACAGGTGATAAAGTTATAGATGCAAAAATATCTCTTTCGGTTGCTGATATTCAAACTGCAGAAGAAGAGCGTTTCCCTTCTAAGAGATATACAGTATACCCAGGTCAGACTAGAGTTGTACAACTACAATTGGATAAGAAATTTATTAAAGGCAAGAAATATGCTCTAGCAGCAGTTATGGATTATGGCCATAGAAAATCATTGGAAGGGGCGCAGCTAATAATCGAACCATAAAGTTTTTTTATTAATTCCTAAATAATATATGAATAAGTTAGGCCTTATATTAGTCACTTTATTATTATCGTTTTCTCTATTCTCACAGAAGGTTGTAGAGACAAGATATTCTGGTAAAAATTCTCAGCTTAGAGAGGTCTATAATATTAAAACCGTTGATGGCAAAATTCTTAAAGATGGGCTTTACCAAATATATTATGAGAATGGAAATCTATGGCAAGAGGGTGTTTATAAGAATGATCTGTTGGATAGCATATGGCTTGATTATTATGAAGAAGGAATCTTAAAACAAATTTTAAATTATAAAAATGATAAACTAGAGGGTAATACAATTACCTTTTTCACTTCTGGCGATACTAATCAAATTATTCCTTATAAGGATAATGTTATTAGTGGTATTGTTATTATATTTTATGAAAGAGGAGGTATAAGAGAAAAAACTGAGTATTCCAATAATCTTAAAAATGGAGCTAGCTATTCGTATTATTCTAACGGCAAAATAGAGAGTAAAAGAGGGTTTTATTATGGAGTGGAAATAGGAATAAGAGCTACATATTTCGATAATGGATTTATTAAAGAGAAATCGACCATAAAAAATGGTAAATATGTTGGTGATTTTATAGGCTACTATAAAGATTTTAAAGATGGTGATATAAGTAAGCGAGCAGTCTATAAAAATGGCGTGCTTGATGGAAAATATATTGGTTATTATCCAAATGGTGATATTATGCTGGAATGCAACTATATAGATAATAAAATTGAAGGAGATTATAAGTATTATTATCGACTAGCAGAAGCTAATATTTTGCTTGCTAAGCAAATTAAAGAGGAAGGAAAGTATTATAATAATCTTAAAAAAGGGGAATGGGTTACTTATTATAAAAGTGGAGAAATGTATAGCAAGGGAGAGTATAAGGATGATATTTTTAATGGATATTGGACGATTTATTATAAAAATGGAAAAGTAAAAACAGAAGGTGAATATATTGATAATCTGAAAGAAGAGTTGTGGAAAGTTTACTACGAATCGGGTGTTTTAAAAAACTCTGGGAATTATATTAATGGTAAGAAAGAAGGTGAATGGAAGACTTTTTATGATACAACAGAGCTTATGAGCATAATTAATTTTGTGAGTGGAGAGCGCAAGGGTCTTTCAAAGGGATTTGATAAGCAGGGAAAATTAATAGAAACAAAAACTTATTAATTTAGAAAAACTCAAAAATAGGATGACAAATATAAAAATAGTATTAACTATAATTCTTCTAACGAGCTTCTTTATTTCAACCTCTTCCTGTAAAAAAGAGGATAAAGAGTATACTAGTATTTCAGGACAGTGGCGTTGCGACGAACAAAGCCCTATGGGAATGAGCAGCTTTACAATTGACATAGAAAATTCTACTCACAATAGCAGTATTTATGCCATATATAATATTAATAATAAAGGTCATGAAGAAAGAGCTTTTGCTACTTTAAAAGATGATAGCTTAATAATAGAAAGTCAATTTATTGGTAATACTATGGTTGATATCGAAGGATATGGAATAATTACTGAGGATTATAAATTAATGACATTGTATTATACTACCAAGAGCAACGAAGGAGTGTTTGATATAAATGCTGCCTGTACGCATATGTAAATCAAAAACTGTAACGGTTATTTCTTCTCTTCAATAGTATCTTCAATAGTATCTTTATGGTATAAGTCGATGGCTACAATGGCTGCCACAAACCCCCAAAATGGCACTGCTGCCTTATCGGTATCCAAAAAGTTATTTAGAAAAGCATGAGCGAAATAAGTTATTAATCCTAGAAATAGTAGTAGCCCATATTTCTTTGCCACATTATTCTTTGCAGTTTTATAAATATTTAGCGAAACAATTGCTATCAGAATAAGAATTACCAGAAAACTAACCAATCCAAGCACCCCTTCTTCCGATAGAATAAGAAGATATTCGCTATGCGCAGTACCTTTATTTCCAACATTGGTACTAATAACAGTTTTGTCGCTAACACTTTGATACGGTGCATATACAAACTGGTATGTGCCAGGTCCCCAGCCAAATATAGGCCTATCCATAAAAAGCTTAATGGCAGAGTTCCACCTATTTATTCTTTCAAGATTTGAAGCATCGGTAGCAATATTTGAAGCACTTTGTACGTGTTCCATAAAATTATCGGAGGAGTCTTGCTTATTCTTCTCCATTTTCATTATTATCTGCTCTCTAAAGCTAAAAATAATTGCAAAACCTATTAATGCTATCGTCATAACTAATGATAGCTTAATTCGGAATTTCATCATAATAAAAACTCCAATTGCAATAATAAGACTTAGCCAAGCTGCCCTACTAATTGAAAAGTAGATGGCTATCATAAGAATAGTAAGAGCTATAAATGTAAATATTCGCGTATTTTGAGATTTATTATCGGTAGTGATTGCAATTCCAAAAATTATGGGAATAATCATAGCGAGCATCGCGCCATAAGAAGTATGGTCATTAAAGAATGGCGACATTGCCCAGTGTGCTGCATGGTCAGAAAAACCATTTGCTGCATGTACTGATATTGTAAAAATAATTACAGGAATAAATCCCAAAGTGTATGCCCATATAAATCTTGGGATATTCTTTATTTCTTTAAAAACACTTACTCCCAAGAAATACATTGGTATTATTAACCATAATTTTGCAACAAACCACTTTATAGAAACGCTAATATCGTCGCTAGTTATTGTTGTTATAAACATCCATAATAGGTAGAAATATATGCCATAACTAATTGGGTGCGTAAATATTTTTTTATCGTAGCTGCTATCGTAAAATAATTTGAAAACAAAAACCAATAATAATGCTGCTAGAATTGGCTCTGTGGGCATGGCCAATCCAATGCTAGAGCCAAAATTTGTAATATCAATGGATAAAGGGGTGAATAGGGCAACTGATATATAAATGAGGTCTAATCGGTAGAAGAATACAAAACCAAAAATCACCAATACAGGAAGCAATGAAAACCAATATAATTCGTTGGCAATCAGAAAAGTATTAATTATAATATATATTAAACTAATACCGGTAGTAAGTAATATTTTAGATTTTTTACCCAAAAGAGTTTAAAGGTTTACTTTTTTGCTGTTTCTTTCGAAATGCCATCAATAACAATAAGCAAAAATGCAGTTAATAAAAGAGTTGATAATAAAGAAACGGCTACAATTACCCATCTTATAGGATAGGTTTTTTTCTCAGCAGGATATGCTCTATCTACCACAAATGTTTGAGGCAATTCTTCATAAGCGTCAATTTTCGCATTATCATATTTCTCACGAACTTCCGATAATAATTTTTTATCGTGCTCAAGAGCATCTCTTAGACTTACATAAGGGCCGCCATATTTTGCAAGAATATCCATTTTGTTTTCCAATGCTTTTACGGCATTACTACTAGAGTTTTTTGCGATTTCGATTGCCAACTGACGATTAAGCATCTCTGCTTGAGTTTCATAATCATGAATACCTTTCTCACGAAGACGAGTCATAGAGTCTTCTTTGGTTTGAATATCTCCTTGAAGATTTTCGTATTCTCTTTTTACAATTTCATAACCTCTATACGCACGATTCTTTTGCATCTGAATCTTTACAGAGTCTAAAAGTGATGATATATCATTGGCAATAAATGAGGCAGTGTCGGGGTCTGTGTCCAATACTGTAATTTCTACAGCCATATTCTCCGTTCGGCGATAACTAATGTTGCTACTATATTCTTTATGAAGCAGTGTGCGCTTATATTGGCCACTTTCGTCAATATCGTAATGACGCATCAAATGATATTTTATAATTATTCTATCACGAATTTTACTAGAATTTAGAATTTGTAATAGTTGCTCAGCATTTTCTTCTTCTCCAAATTGTAGTAAATCCTGCTTATAACCTTGGTTGTCGCCAAGTAAAGCTTTAGAAATTGAGTTTGTTGATGAAGGGAAAAGTACAACAGTAGATTCGTATTTTGGAGGGATAAAATACGGATGCGAAAATATAACCGATGCCACAACAGCTATAATACTTACAGTAATTAAAACCTTACGTTTGCGCCAGAAAAATAGAATGAGGCTAATTGCACTAAATGAGTTATTTTGAGTAGTATTCTCAGTCATAATAATATATTTTTATTAAGAACGCAAAAGTAAACTTTTTGTTGTTTGGGTTAATATGTATTTCTTTTATTAATTAATGGCAATTTTCAATTTATATTTGCATTCTAAATTTGAACAAAAAATATGCAAGTAAGTATTGATGTTAATTCTGGTTTTTGTTTTGGTGTTGTAAACGCAATCCAAGCTGCTGAGGATTACCTTAAGATCCATGACGAGCTGTATTGCCTTGGCGATATTGTTCATAATAATATGGAAGTAAATAGATTAAGTAAACTTGGGTTAGTAATTATAAATCATGAGCAATTCGAAAAGCTTAATAATGTGGATGTTTTAATTAGAGCTCATGGTGAACCCCCTGAGACTTATCGGATTGCTCTTAAAAATAAGATTAATCTATTGGACGCAAGTTGCCCTGTAGTATTACGTTTGCAGAATAATATAAGAAAAGGACATCAAGAGATTAATAAGACTGATGGGCAAGTAGTAATTTATGGAAAACAAGGCCATGCTGAGGTTGTTGGTCTAGCGGGTCAAACAGCAGATGAAGCAATTATTATTTCAGATGAGAACGATCTTAGTAAAATAGACCTTAGTAAGCCAATAGAATTATATTCCCAAACAACAAAAAGTATTGAGGGATTCAATTCATTGGTAGAAAATATCAAGAAGAATAAGGATACTGATACTGTTTTTAATATAAATGATACTATTTGTAGGCAGGTTTCGCATAGAGCACCACAGCTGAGAGAGTTCTCTACACTTCATGATGTTATAATTTTTGTAAGTGGAAAGAAAAGTTCAAATGGTAAATACTTATACAGTATTTGCTACGAAACCAATAAGAGAACCTATTTTATTAGTTCTCCTGATGAGATTGATATGCAATGGTTTGAAGAAGAAGATAGTATTGGAATTTGTGGAGCAACATCTACTCCACGATGGCTTATGGATGAAACAAAATTGTTTATTGAGAAAACAGAAATTTAATTAAGAAAAAATATATTAATTATTACGATGATATTGATAAAACTAATAACTTTGTCAAACTTATTTAAAAACAAATAAAACTATAGATATGAATATTCCAGAAGATTTAAAGTACACAAAAAATCATGAATGGGTTAGAGTTGAAGGTGATAATGTAACAATAGGTATTACTAGTTTTGCAACAGGTGAGCTAGGTGATATTGTTTATATAGAGCTAGAAATTATTGATGAAGATTTAGAAGAAGCAGAGCCATTTGGTAGTATTGAGGCAGTAAAAACTGTTTCAGAGATTTTTATGCCAGTGTCGGGTCTTATTTATGAATTGAATGAGAGTTTAGAAGATGCGCCAGAGAGTGTTAATGAGGATCCTTACGGAAAAGGATGGCTTATTAAGGTAAAAATGAGTGACCCTTCTCAATTAGATAATTTGCTAAGTGCTGAAGAATATAAAGAATTAATTGGAGCATAACAATAATATTGAAAAAGGCAACCCGTACAATAGGTTAATGCCTTTTTTTTGGACTTCAAAACAAGCATTAGCTATAGCTTTGTTATGGATGTTGGCAATACTTCTACTTATAGGCCTCCCTGGAAATAGTTTTCCAAAGGTGTCGAAGTGGATGGATGTTTTCCAGCCAGATAAATTGATACATATTGCTATGTTTTTTCCTTTTGCGTGGTTTTGGCTTATATATTTTTATAAGATAAAGACCCAAAAAGTGAGAGCATTATTTATTATCAGTTTTTTTGGCATAGTTTATGCAAGTTTGACAGAAGTTCTACAACACTACATTTTTATTGGGAGAAATGCTAATATTCCTGATGCTATTGCAGATATTATCGGGGTTTTAATCGGAGTTTTAACCTTCAATATTATTCGGAATAAATTGATACTAAATAAAAAATTGTAGATAATAAAATTATTATTAACTTAGCGCTCTTTAAGAACTGAAGCCTAGGGAAGTTAAAATATTGATATTATGGAAGTTAAAAAAACAGAACGAGCTAGTTTAGAAAAGAATAAATCAATCTATACTTTATTTGGATTGATATTAACTCTTTCTCTAGTGTGGTTTGCCTTTGAGTATAAGACATACGACAGACAAGCTACCGAAATTATGCGTAATGTCTCTCTTGATGATGAGGAGGATATTGTGCTTCAAACAGAACGTATTGAACCACCACCACCACCACCACCACCACAGCAAACTACAGTGATCGAAATTGTGGAAGATGATATTGAGGTCGAAGATGATCTTGATATTGATATCGAAACTGATGATGACGATGTTATTGAGGAGCAGGTTATTGATGAGGAAGATGAAAATACTGGTGCTGAAGAGGAAATTTTTGTATTTGTTGAAGATCAACCTGGCTACCCAGGTGGTGATGAAGCTAGACTTAAGTACTTATCAAAAGCAATTATTTATCCAGAAATGGCTAAAGAAAGTGGAATTCAAGGTACTGTATATGTAACTTTCGTTGTTGAGAAGAACGGATCTATAAGTAATGTGAAGATTCTTCGTGGAATTGGCGGAGGTTGTGATGAAGCTGCCGTAAATGCTATTAAAGGTATGCCTAAATGGAAACCTGGTAAGCAACGCGGTAGACCAGTTCGTGCTCAATTTAATATGCCTGTTAGATTTATCCTTGCGGGATAATATTTAGATATAGATAATAAAAAAGCTCTTAGAAAAATAGTCTCTAAGAGCTTTTTTTATGGAGTAAAATTATTAGTTTCTCAACGCTTTTTAGTAAAAAACTTCTTCAATAATAATGAAGATTCTTTTTCCATAAGTCCATTTTCAATTTTGGTTTTAGGGTGGAAGAGCTTATCTCCAGCTTTCTTAAAGCCAAACCTGTCATCAGGGGCTGCATATACAACTCTAGCAAAGCGAGCCCAATAACTCGCTCCAGCACACATTACACATGGCTCTAATGTTACAAAAAGAGTACAATCGGTAAGAAACTTGCTCCCTAAAAAGTTCTCAGCGGCAGTTATTGCAAGCATCTCTGCATGAGCCGTAACATCATTTAGAGTTTCGGTCATATTATGTGCCCTTGCAATTATGCTGTCGTTACAAACAATAACAGCTCCTATTGGCACCTCATTTTCATCATAAGCCAGCAATGCTTCTTTATAGGCCTGCTGCATATAATATTTATCGTCGTATACTTTAATCATAATGCAAATGTAATAGATTATTGCTTTTTCAAGCTACTTTTTTAATACTTTAGCAAAAGTAACTATAACTAGCATTGTCTAATTAATTAGAGTTTTATTATGATTAAAGTAATACCATTATTATTCTTTATTCTATTATCTGGTAGTAATATTTTAGCGCAAAATAACGAAACTACAAGAAATGGTACTAGCCCATTAGAGAACTCATTAAAATACATCCGTTTAGCTAAAGAGTCAAAGGTTCCTAAAGAAATATCTGCGTATATTGATACGGCAGAGGTATATTATAATGAAAGCCCTGAGGACTCTATACTCTTTAAAATCTTATCTGCTAAAATAAGTTTAAACTTTAGGAAAAAGGATTATGATTTAGTAATCGAGATTTGTAAGACAGCGATACCTTTAGTTGCTAATAGAAGCGACTCTAGAATAATTAATGCTAAAATTAATATGAGCTTGGGAAGGGCTTTTTATAAGAAAGAGTCTTGGGATTCATCCTTTGTTTATTATGATAGAGCATATATTCTTTATAATGAACTTATTATAAATTCATCAGATACAGTAGTTAGTTATTATAAGGGCGCAGGTTTAAGTAGTTATAAAAAGGGTAGAATACAATATGCTAAAAATAAGTTTGATGAAGCAATAAGTGAATTATTCATTGGTTTAAGAAATTTTGAAGTAATAGATTTCAAAAAAGGAATTTTGCAAATCTTAAATAATATTGGTAATGTTTATTATTCTAATGGAGATTATAATAATGCATATCAAGAATATCTTAAAACAGTTGAGGTATGGGAGGTATTATATCCTAATAAAGAACCGTATACCTTATTTGTGAATATTGGATCGATACTATTAAAGAATGAACAATTTGATTCTGCATTGGTTTATTATCGTAAGGCAATTAATGGCAAGAAAGCTTCTGAAAGAAACGGGTTAAAAGCTGCTGGAATTTATATGAATATTGGTCTTATTTTTAAGAATAAGTATAGTTATGATAGTGCTTTTGTTTATTTTGACTACGCAAATAAAATTTATAAAAAACTTGACTATATAGCAGGTAACGTTCGTACAAAAGCAAATATGGCAATTTGTTATATTGAAATGAACCAAATT
>JAOZSY010000098.1 GCA_029939445.1 Bacteroidales bacterium | reverse complement strand
ATCTTGGTTTTAATTAATATTATTTGTTAATAAACCTATCTTTAATAAAAAAACTGTGCTAAAACAAAAATAAATCTCCATAGAATACAATTATTCATATTTTTGCAGTAATATATTATATAACGTATTAAGAAAATACGTTGGAAACTAAGCATTTTAATAATAATCAAGATTTAATCAAACAAGATTGATGGATACTACAGAAGCAAAGAATGACAAAGTGGAGAATGAAATTACAACTCCACAGGACACAACAACTGCAAAAGAAGCAGCTAAAGAAGAAACTAAAGCTACAGAAGTTGAAAAAACTACTATTAGCAATGATTCTAAAGTAGAAGAAATAATTGAAACTACAGAAGAAACTACTACTAAAAAGACTGAAAGTTCTGAAGAAGAAACTAAAGCTACGGAAGAAGAAGAAATTAAGGTAGATAAGCCAGAAGTAATTGAAGAGACTACTACTGAAGAGGATTCTAAGGTAGAAGAAAAACCTAAAGTTAAGGAAGATATTACTATCGAAGAGGCTGAAAATACTGAGGTAGAAATTAAGGTGGATAAGCCAGAAGTAATTGAAGAGACTACTACTGAAGAGGGTTCTAATGTAGAAGAAGAAACTGAAACTATTGAAGAAACTACTGTTGAAGAGCCTAAAAATTCAACTGAAGAAACTAGCATTGAAACTAGTAAGTCCAAAGAACATATAAATGATAAATCAGCCGTTAAAGACAATAACGTAACTAAAGTGGTTGATTATGAAAACCTCAGCATGGAAGAATTAGCAGCAGCTCTTACAGAGCTTGTTGATACTGATAATATTGAAAGTGTTAAAAGAGATGTTGGTAGTATTAAGTCTAATTTCATAAAAAAAATAAAGCAAATAAAGCAAGACCATTACGACAAGCATATTAGTAATGGTGGCACTGATGATAATTATAAAACTATAAAGTTTGATTATGAAGAAGTGTATCGTTCAGCATATAATATATATAAGGAGAAGCGCCGTATATATGTAGCTCAAATGGAACAAATGAAAGTAGATAATCTTAAGAAAAAGAATGACCTTCTTGAGAATTTACGTAATATGATTAATTCAGACGAAAACCTTAATACTGTATATAAGGCGTTTCAGAAACTGCAAGAAGAATGGAGAGAAATAGGTCTTGTAGCTCAAACTGAGGTTAAGAATCTTTGGGAAAACTATCATTTTTTGGTAGAGAAGTTCTTCGATAAAGTAAGAATTAATAAAGAGCTTATGATGATTGGATTAAACAAGAATCTTGAGCAAAAGATCATATTATGCGAAAAAGCAGAGGAACTACTTCTAGAAAAATCTATTAATAAGTCATTCCTTACTCTTCAAGAATACCATACTAAATGGAAAGAAGTTGGGCCAGTTCCTAACGAAAAGAATGATGAAATTTGGGAGCGATTTAAGAACGCTTCTGACAAAGTAAACGAAAGAAGACAAGAACATTATGAAGAAATGCATAAGGAGCAGCTTCAGAATTTAGAACTCAAGACTTTTCTTTGCGAAAAGATAGAAGCTATGGTAGAAGTTCTTCCTGACGATATTAAAAATTGGAATAATGTAACTGATAATATTAACGAAATATTTGCAAATTGGAAAAAACTTGGTCCTACGCCTAAGAAACAGAATGATGAGATTTGGATGCGTTTTAAAAAATCAATGAATTTATTTTTTAATGAAAAGAAAGCCTTTTTTGGAAGTCTTAAAGACGAACAAATGAATAACTACCAACTTAAGCAAAACTTGGTAGAGCAGGCAAACACCATTAAGAATAGCGACGATTGGAAAAATACTACTCAAAGTCTAATTAACCTTCAAAAGAAATGGAAAACCATTGGCCCTACTCCTAGAAAATATTCTAATGATATTTGGAAAGAGTTTAGAGCTGCTTGCGATCATTTTTTCAATACAAAGGATGAATTTTTCAAGAATATAAATGCTTCGGAGAAAGAAAATAAAGCATTAAAACTTGAACTTATCAAGAAATTTGAGAATCAAGAATTTACTGATGACAGTAAAGCTAGCTTAGAAATTATTAAAAACTATCAGCGCGACTGGATAAATGTTGGAAGGGTTCCAATCAAGGATAAGAATAGCTTACAAGCTAAATTCCAAGAGGTTGTAGAAAAACACCTAAGTAATTTAAACATTGATAGATTTGAATTTCAGAATGCTGCATTTAAAACTAAACTTGATGGAGCTGAAAATCCAAGAGATGCAGAACAAATGATTCAAAAAGAAATCAATTTTATTAGAGGAAAGATTGACACAATAGTTAAGGATGTAACTTTGTGGGAAAACAATATGACTTTCTTTAATAACTCTAAGAATGCTGACCTATTAAAAGCTGATTTTGAGAAAAAGATTGTCAAAGCGAAGAATGATATAAAAACCTTTAAAGCAAAACTTCGTCAATTTGATAAAATGAAACGTAGTTTATAAGCTATAAATTATTGATAATAAAAAAAGGAGCTAATTAGCTCCTTTTTTTATTAACGGATAAAATCAGATTTATTTTCTCTCATAGATTTCATAAGTAAAAGCAAAGCTTCCTTCCTTTTCTGGCTCCATATCTGTTTTTTCTACTAATTTCCATATCTCTAAATCAATATCAGGGAAAAATGTATCAGCATCAAAATCTTGATGAACACGAGTTATATAAAGCTTATTAGCAATTGTCATAAACTGCTTATAAATAGAACCACCACCCATAATAAAGTTCTCCTGAGAGGCATCCATCATTTCTATCGATTCCTCAATGGAATATGCCATTTCGCAACCTTCAATCTTTTCATCAACCACATCAGTAAGTACTATATTCCTACGCTTTGGCAGGGGACGAAAAGGTAAAGAAAAGAATGTGTTTTTTCCCATAACCACAGGATGACCTGATGTTATTCTTTTAAATCGCTTTAGGTCATCAGAAATATGCCATAAAAGGTCATTATCTTTTCCTATTGCATAATTTGATGCTATTGCTACTATTATTGATATTGGTTTCATTGCTGTGTTATTACGCTTGCCCAAAAATATCAATTTCATCGTTGTCCGCAAACTTGATAATTTTTTGTCTAAGCTGATTAAAAGCTATATTAATTCTTAATTCCTAATTCCCTATTATATCGAAATTGCTCCTTTAATATGAGGATGAGACTCATACCCTTCTAATTTAAAATCCTCAAACTTAAAATCAAAGATATTTTTTACATCAGGATTAATTTTCATTATTGGGAGTTTATAAGGCTCACGAGAAATCTGTAATTTTGATTGTTCAATATGATTTGTATAGATATGAGCATCGCCTAAAGTGTGAACAAAAGTGCCCGGCTTAAGACCTGTAACCTGAGCCACCATTTGCAATAATAAAGCATAAGAAGCTATATTGAAAGGTACGCCAAGAAAAATATCAGCACTACGCTGATACAACTGACAACTTAGTTTTCCGTCGGCAACATAAAATTGAAAAAGAATATGACATGGAGGTAAATTCATATCATCAATAGCACCAACATTCCATGCACTTACTATATGCCTTCGTGAGTTAGGATTATTCTTTATACTCTCAATAACATTTATAATCTGATCGATATTACCACCTTCATAATCAGGCCATGAGCGCCACTGATAACCATAAATAGGTCCTAATTCACCATCATCATCGGCCCATTCATTCCATATTTTCACACCATTTTCTTGTAAATACTTTACATTAGTACTACCTTTCAGAAACCAAAGCAGTTCGTATATGATAGATTTCAAATGGAGTTTTTTAGTAGTTAAAACAGGAAATCCATCCGCTAAATCAAATCGCATTTGATATCCAAAAGTACTTATTGTTCCTGTTCCTGTTCTATCTTCTTTTTTTACACCATTTTTTACAACATGGTCTAATAAATCTAAATATTGTTTCATTATTATATATTGTTTCTAATTTTTTATTGTTTAATCTTATCTAATTCTTCGGGCTTATGTTCATGCTTAAATACCAATGCAAAAGCAACAGCTATTACCAATGAATATGCTGCAAAAGTAAACCATATTTCTTCCCACATAAGATGTCCTTGTGCACTCGTAAAGTACTCATCAATTAACATTCCACTAGCCCAACTTCCAAATATAGCTCCAAAACCATTAGTCATCATCATAAATAACCCTTGAGCACTTGCCCTTATTGAAGAGTCTGTTTGACTTTCTACAAATAGTGAGCCCGAAATATTGAAAAAATCAAAGGCCATTCCATAAATTATATTAGATGCTATAATCAAAACCAATCCTTCGGCAGGGTTTCCAATGCCAAATAACGCAAACCTTAAAACCCATGCTATCATACTTATTAGCATCACTTTCTTAATTCCAAATCTTTTTAGAAAGAAAGGTATTGCTAGTATAAATAATGTTTCTGATATTTGTGATATAGACATTACAATAGCAGGATATTCAATTACCAATAAGTCTTTATACTCAGGTATTTTTGCAAAATCATGCAAGAATGTATCTCCGTACATATTTGTTAATTGCAGTGAAGCACCCAATAGCATTGAAAAAATAAAGAACATTGCCATTTTAGAATTCTTAAATAACTTAAAAGCATTTAATCCCAATACATCAATAAAGGACTTGCTCTGAGGATTAGGATTTACATCGCATTTAGGCAATGTAAAAGCATATAAACCAAGCAATACCGAAGCTGCTGATGCTACATAAAACTGAGCAGCAGAAGTTTCTATTTTGAGAAGACTAACTGTCCACATTGCTACAATAAAACCTATAGTACCATAAACTCTAATTGGTGGATATTTTGTTACAATATCCATATTTGCTTTATTAAGCGATGAATATGCTACAGTTATGGATAATGATATTGTAGGCATATAGAATATCATATTTAGCATCATTACCCAGAAAAAAGCTGTTGGAGAATCAACATTTGGAAGATAAAACAACATTGCTGCTCCAAACAGATGAAATATTCCAAGAAGTTTTTCTGCATTAATCCACCTATCGGCAATAATACCTGATATTGCAGGCATAAATAATGATGCAATACCCATGGTAGAAAATATAGCACCAAACTCAGCACCAGACCATGATTTATTTTGAAACCAGAAACTACCAACGGTAATTAACCATGCTCCCCAGATAAAAAACTGGAGGAAATTCATTATTATTAATCGTAATTTTAAACTCATAAAAATTATTCTTTTTTTCTTAAATTAATCTCATCTCTAACTCTTGAGGCTTCCTCATAATTCTCTTCTTCAATAAGTTTGGCTAAATAGGCTTCAAGTTCTGCCAATGTTAGTTCAATTTCATCATCACCTTCTTCTACATTAGTAGGTGCATCTTCATAATCAGCATCAGAAGTCATCGCTGTTTCTATAATTACTTTATCTTCTGCATAAATAGGTACTTTAAATCTAACTGCCAAAGCAACAGCATCAGAGGTGCGAGAGTCTATCTCTACCCTAGTTCTACCATCATTTAATAATAAGTATGAATAGAATACACCTTCACTAAACTTGCTTATACATACTTCTACTAATGCGATATTATAATTATCTAGCATGTTTTTAATCAAATCATGAGTCAATGGCCTACTAGGCGACATACCCTCCAATTCAAGAGCTATTGATTGAGCTTCTGAAGGTCCAATGATAATAGGAATTCGCTGATTTGTAGCCTCTACCTCAAGTATTAATGCAAACGAATTTGATTGCAAATTACTTGATGAAATACCTATTATTTTAAGTAATTGTTTTGACATAAAAAATTAATACTTATTTATTATTAAAGCCGCGTAAAATTACAAAAAAAACAATGTTAAAATAAATGAATTTTCACTCAATAATAAAATTTATTTAACGACAAGGCAAGAATAAATAAGAATGTTAATATTAATGAGTTTGACTTATCAGAAAATGAAATTATAAATACAGTTATTGACACAATAATTACTAATTAAGATATTGAATAAATAAGCATACTTTTGCTCGCAAATAATAAAACAATGAACGACTTTAAATACCAAACCGAGCAATTCGGCGATATACGCATATTGCGTTATCAAGTTCCTAATTTCGAGAACCTTGACTTAACAAAAAAGAAGCAGCTTTTCTATTTGCACCAGGCTGCACTTTGGGGTAGAGATATTATCTACGACCAAAATTATAAGCATAATCTTGCAATTAGAAATACACTTGAAGCCATTCTTAAAACTTATACTGGAAATAGAGAAACTACTGATTTTAGTAATTTTGTTGTATATCTAAAGAAAGTATGGTTTAGCAACGGTATTCATCACCATTATTCAATGGATAAGTTTTATCCTGATTTTAGTGTTGAATATTGGGACCAACTTATCAATAACTCTAGCAATCTTCCAAATATAGAAATTAATATAAAAGATATTATTTTTAGTAATAGAATTGACATAAAGAGAGTTAGCCTTGATGATGGCATTGATTTATTAAAAGCTTCAGCAAATAATTATTATGAAGGAGTAAGTCAATCCGAAGCTGAAGAGTTTTACTCAAATATGGCTAAAAATGCAAGTTCGGAGCCAATAAGCTATGGCATGAACTCAAAGCTGATTAAAGAAAATGGTGAAATAAAAGAGCTCATCTGGAAAGTTGGAGGAATGTATTCTCCACAAATAGAAAAGATGGTTTATTGGCTTAAGAAAGCCCAACAGCATTGTGAAACTAAAATTCAAGAGAAGGCTTTTGGAAAACTAATTGAATATTATGAAACTGGAGACTTAGCAAAATTTGATGAATATAGCATCCTATGGCTTAACGACACTGAATCTACAGTAGATGCAGTGCATGGTTTTATAGAGGTATATGGCGATTCATTGGGGAAGAAGGCAAGTTTTGAGAGCGTTGTATCAATAAGAGATATCGAAGCTAGCAAAAGAGCTAAAACCATTTCGGACAATGCACAATGGTTTGAAGACAATAGTAGTACAAGCAAAAAATATAAGAAAGAAAAGATTAAAGGCGTTAGCGCTAAAGCCATAAATGTAGTTATCGAATCAGGTGATTGCAGCCCCTCTACTCCCATAGGAATAAACTTACCTAATGCAGAATGGATTCGTGAAAAACATGGCTCAAAATCTGTTAGCATAAGCAATATTTTGGAAGCCTACGACAAAGCATCAAAAGACTCTGGTGCTTTGCAAGAGTTCGCATATAGTGAAGAAGAAGTTGAACTTTCTAAGAAATGGAGTAATCAAGCCTCTGCCCTTCATGTGGACCTACATGAGATAATAGGTCATGGCTCAGGCAAAATGGCTACTGGAGTTGGCGATCCGTCTGATACACTTAAGAATTACGCTTCTACTCTTGAAGAGGCTCGTGCCGATTTAGTAGCCTTGTATTTTGCTACCGATACAAAGTTAGAGGAACTTGGATTGCAAAGTTCGCATATGGTAGGTATTACAGAATATAATGGATATATACGCGGCGGATTGATGACTCAATTAGTAAGAATTGAGCTTGGAAAAAATGTTGAAGAATCGCATATGCGTAATAGACAACTTATTGCAAAGTGGGTTTTTGAGCAAGGAAAAGATGATAATATTGTTGAAAGAATAACTAAAGATAACAAGACCTATTTTATTGTAAATGACCATAATAAGCTTCGTGAATTATTTGGTAAGTTATTGGCAGAAGTCCAAAGAATAAAATCAGAAGGTGATTATAATGCTGGTAAAAATCTAGTGGAGAATTATGGAGTAAAAATTGATTACGACCTCCATAAGGAAGTGCTTGAAAGATGGAATAAACTAAATATTGCTCCATACTCTGGGTTTATACAACCACAATTAGAAACTATTTATTCTAATGACATTATTAGCGATGTGAAAATTAGTTATCCCGATGATTTTGGTAAACAGATGCTTTGGTATAAGGAAAACTATTCGATTTAAGAGTTATGAGTTAAGAGTTTGAGTTAAGAGTGTAGAATAATTAATACTAATTTAATAAATTCACATTCTTAATTCTCATTTAATCTTCCATTAAGCAAAGTTGCAAAATCAGTACCAATTGAGATTGTATTTGTACCTCCTGCAAGATGATAATTAGCTCTAGTATACGAAATCTTGAATTTATAAACCTTTATACCAAAGCCAAAAGAAAAGCCCACAAGTCCAGCTTTACTATATATTTTCATTTCTCGTTGACGTCGATAATTATAACCTACACGTACCATAAAGTTTCCTTTACCAGGCACAAACTCCACTCCCATTGCTAAGTGACGCATAGCATTGTCACCAAAAGTGGCATACTTATTCTCTTCTTCTTTTTCTCCAGTAAAAGGATCAATACCTTCTTTAGAATCAGGATTTTCGTATTTCAGATTCCATTTATGCATATTATTAATTAAAAAAACAAGCCTAATTGGTGCATGTTCAAACTTCTTTGCAACACCAAGTTGTATATCAAAAGGTAGGGATTCTCTTTCTAAACCAGTATAAGTAGATATCTGCCTTCCCATATTCTTAAAAATCAGAGAACTAGAGAATTGGCTCTCAGTATCGAAATACGTAAGTGCAACATCTGCAGCTATTCCGTATGATTTATACTCTTCCAAGGATGAAAATATATTCTTAATATTAGCACCAATAACAAGCTTATCAGAAAGCGGTTTAGACCAACCAATAATAAAAGCAAAATCTGAGGCATTAAACTCACCAATGATTTGCCCCTCGGTATTAGTTTGATCAAATTTGCCATAGCTAGCAAACTGCATACTAGCAACAAAAGTTCCTACTTTATCAAAATTATATGCATAACTAACTATTCCTGAATTAATATCAGCAATAAAATCTATATAATCAATGGAGATATTATTATGCATTTCAGCATTAATAAGCGATGGGTTTGAATATGCTAATGAGATATCATTATCATATATTGGCAAAAAATTGGATCCTAAAGCTGTAATTCTTGACGAATTTGTTGCATTCAAAAAATTGTAAACAGAATTACCAGCCTGCTGACCAAATGAATAACTACTTGAATATATAATAGTTAATGCTATTAATACTATCCTTATTTGATGCTTATTTCCCAATTTTATATTCTTAATTTTATTATTATAAAACACAAACGCAAATTAACATTTTTTATTACATTCTTTAACAATAATCATATGATTTATTATAATTTATCATACATTTAAGATATCAAAAGAACTACATTTGCAATATGTGGATATTACAATCAATTGAGTGGACGATTTCTCCGGAATTATTTAGCATAGGGTTTATACATATTAGGTATTATGGACTATTATTTGCTATTGGTTTTATGACAGGATTTTATATTATTCAAAAATACTATAAAGATGCTGGACAAG
>JAOZSY010000315.1 GCA_029939445.1 Bacteroidales bacterium | reverse complement strand
CGTGGTTTGTTGGTTAATAATACTTGGCAAACAGTGATTAATATGAATGATGGTAATTCTATGCTAGATTATATTTATTTTATTAGACCATTGCTATCAGGTTTTGATAAAGGGTCTAATGCTTTATTAATAGGGCTAGGTGCAGGAGCTCTTGGCCGCGATATTCAGTCTAAAGGCCATAATCTTAAAGTTGTGGAACTTGACTCTAGATTAGAGATGCTTGCAAAGAAATATTTTGGACTGCCAAAAGAAACAGTAGTTATAGCTGATGATGGGCGACATTTTTTGAGAATAGAAAAAGAGAAATATGACCTCATTATATTTGATGCTTTTTTAGGAGAAAATCCACCCTGGCACTTACTTACAAAGGAGAGTTTTGCGGAGGTAAAGGCTTTGCTAAATCCTGGTGGAAAGCTAATTATTGAGTTCTATGGTTTGATTGAAGGTGAAGATGGCTTGGCTACGCGCTCTGTATACAAAACATTGGAAAGTATAGGGTTTGAGGTAGATGTGATTGCTACGGCAGATAGTAATACCATGGAAAGGAATTTTATTTATGTAGCAGGGGATACTCCTATGGATTATAAGTTATTGGATTATTCAGGAAAGAAATATACTGATAAAGTTATTAATAATTTAGAGGAACATATTATTGACAGAGATGAGTTTTTTAAAGAAGAAAGCTATGTGCTAACTGATGATTTACCCATACTCGAAAAAATGCTAATGAAACCTGCCTTGATGTGGCGAAAAGAGCTAAATAAGAATTTTAGAGATAGACTTGTAGCAACTGGGCAACCAATATTCTATTAGTGAAAAAAAGCTCATCCGAAAATAATTCAGATGAGCTTTAGTATTATAAGTAATGAGAAATAAATAATGTCGTATATTTATTTTACCTGTTTTTTATAATTAGTTAGCTAAATATAATTTATGAATACAAAAAAAATCCTCCGACCAAATTGCTTGAAAATCTCCATAAAACGGACATATTACTTATGCAATTTGCCCACCTCTTTTCACTTCGGCTAGGCTCAGCACAGGTCTAAGGAGGACTAAACAAAAAAAACCACCAAACTATTAAATAATACGATAGTATATCCTACCTATTATTTTTTAGTTTAAAGAGTAAATTAGGTCAATATATTCTTGCATACATTCGTCTTTGTCTTTTCCTTCAATTTTTTTCCAAGCATCGTATTTAGCTGCTCCCTTAAAATCAAATCCACCAGGTCTATCACCAGTAATATCACCTTCAGTGGCTTGCTTAAATAGGCTATATATTTTTAGTAATATATCGTTTGAAGGTTTTTCTGATAAGCTAGTAGAGTTGGCTACTGCAGCCTCAAATTTTTCGTTTAATTCCATTCTTTTTTATATTTTGTGTTATTTGTAATTATTAGCAAATATATTTAAATAATACTATTATTCAATTAGTTTTTCCATTAGTTTTCTCTTCCAACCCGAATATGGAGGATATTTTATTGGAAGCTCTATTATGGTTGATTTACTTAAAATTGATTTATAATGAGTAAATGAATCAAATCCAGCTTTGCCATGGTAATTGCCCATTCCAGAATCGCCAACTCCTCCAAAAGGGAGTTTTGAGTTTGAAAGGTGCATTATGGCATCGTTTACAGCTCCTCCACCAAAGGAGATCTCGTGAAGAATTCTGTTGATGGTTTTATTGCTAGAACTGAAAATATATAGTGCTAGAGGCTTTGGTCTTTCTTTCACCATTTTGATTGCCCAACTTAAGTCGTCAAATTCTATAATTGGTAATATTGGGCCGAAGATTTCTTCTTGCATTACCTCATCATCAAAAGTAATATTATCTAAAACAGTAGGGGAGATATAAAGCTCCTTTTCATTGGTGTCGCCACCAATTATGGTTCTCGAATTATCAATTAAGCCAACTAAGCGTTTATAATGTCGAGGGCTAATAATCCGAACAAAGGCGTCGCTGTCCATTGGGTTGCCACCATAGATATTCTTTATCTGATTCTTAATTTCTTCAATGAGTTTGGCTTTCACTCCTTTTTCGGCGAGGATAAAATCTGGTGCAACACATGTTTGCCCTCCATTGAGGAATTTTGCCCAAACAAGGCGCTGTGCTGTGATTTTTATATTTGCATCATTAAAAACAAAACTTGGGCTCTTACCTCCTAACTCTAATGTTACAGGAGTAAGGTGTTCTGCCGCTGCTTTCATAATAATTTTGCCAACATTTGTACTGCCAGTATAAAATATTTTATCAAATTTTAGCTTCAATAAGTTTGTTGTTTCTTCAACTCCACCTTCTATTACATGAAAATAGTTTGAGTCAAAATTTTCGTTAATAATCTTAGCCATTGCATTGGATGAGTTTAATGATAACTCCGATGGCTTTATAATAGCGGTATTTCCTGCCGATAAGGCTGCAACTACTGGTGCAAAAGCTAATTGATATGGATAATTCCACGCGCCAATTGTTAGTGTAACACCCAGTGGTTCAGGAATAATATAACTCTTGCCAGGCATATTTGCCATATTAGTGCTAATGCTTTTTCTTTTGCTCCAGCTCTTAAGTTTCTTTATGGAAAGATTTATCTCATGATAGACTAGAGATAACTCAGTTTCGTAATTTTCGAAACTGGATTTCTTAAAATCTTTATAAATAGCTTCGTCCAATAAGGGCTCATTATCCTTGAGAACTTTTATGAGTTTTTTCAGCTGTTTAATTCTAAAGTTTGTATCCTTGGTGGCATTAGTATTAAAAAAGTCTAATTGTGATTTTACTATTTCTGAATATGGGTTCAT
>JAOZSY010000314.1 GCA_029939445.1 Bacteroidales bacterium | reverse complement strand
ATTACCATTCATGCTTTGGAATGTAAAATCGTCATAACTAGAATTCAAAGGATAACCAAGGTTTATTGATTTTTGAGCTTTTTTATTGATAAGCATCGTTTTATAAATATCCAAACTACCTATTCCTTTATGTCCATCAGATGAAAAATATAGGATATTTCCATATAAAAACGGGAATAGTTCATTACCTTCAGTATTTACATTTATTCCTAGGTTTCGAGGGCTAGACCATGTATTTCCTGATTTAGTACAGATATACAGATCACTACCGCCTTCACCACCAGGCATATTTGATGCATAAACTAGTAGTTTTCCATCCTCAGAAACAGTAGCATGAGCATTTGTAAAATCCTTATTATTCCAAGGGAACTCTTTTATTTTAGTAATATTTCCATTATTGTAATCAGCCATATAAAGCTGCACATTATTAGTCCCATCTTCATCATTATCCATTCTATTACCATACCAATGTCGTGCTTTATTCTTGTTCTGCGAAAATATTACTTTGGTATTATTATCATAAAATGTAATTGGACCTTCATTATAGCTAGACTTTACTTTCCAACTAAAATTTTTGGGGTCAGAATAAGAACCATCATCATTTTTAAAAACTTTATAAAGATTAAGGTATTCTATTCCATTATTTTTAAATAATTTCTTAACACCTTTTCCATAACCACGACCAGAAGTAAATACTAGAGTATCATTAAAGCTAACCAAACCAAAATCAGAAAAATCAGAATTAAAAGAAACTTTATAAACTTGGTAGTCACTCGATTTATCTTCAAAAGAACTCACATTAAGAAAAGCACTTATTCTATCTATTTGCTGTTGATCAGTAGAATCCATATTTAAATATAGATCAAACCAAAAAACAGCCTCATCATATTTACGATTAGCAGCTAAAATCTCAATGTAGTAAGCAATTTCTTCTGCAGTATGAGATGATGAATCTATTGCTATAGCCTTTGATGCCCATTCATCAGCCATTGTAAACTTTCGAAGATTATAATTACAAACAATTAATCGTTTTATAATATGCATATTTAGGGTGTCCTTATTATAGGCATCCTCATAAAAATTTATTGCCCTATTGTATGAGAATGTTTTATAATTAAGGTCTCCAAGGAACTCATTTCGGCTTTGCTTCTGAGAATTAGCAGCCAAATAAACAAAACTCAATAATACTGTTATTATTAATGTTTTATATATTCTAGTATAATTATCCATATTTATAATATTTTTCAAATAATAAATTTAAAAATAACGTGGTGATATATAGCGTTTTTTATTCCAGCCAAATCTGTAATTAACCATAATTTCATGACTGCCAAAAGTTGACAACCTAATGTCAGATACAACATAGTCAAAAGCATAACCAATAATTAACTCATCATTTACAAAAAGTTGAAATAAGGCCGAAGCACTTTCTTTGGCTCTATATGATAATCCAATTCCAAATAAGTGATTATAATAGAGTGTAGCATTAAGGTCAATAGTAGCATAACTACCTTCCACATATCTAACCAAAAAACTAGGTTTAAGCTTAAAATGCTTGTCTAAATCAAAAACATAGCCAGAAGTAAGATAATAATGCCTATCCATTTTTGCTTCTATAAGGTCATCCTTAGAGAAGTGTCTATCCATAAGTGTAGGAATAGAGGCTCCAACATAGAACTTATCAGAATAATAATATAAACCAAAGCCAAAATTCATTAACCATCTATTTTCATCTTGGGCAAATACAACATCCCCAGAATTTTCTGGCCTAAGAGCAGTAAGTTCAGACTTATAGTTTATAAAACTCCCTTGCACACCCATCGACAGTACAGCCTCATTCTCAAAATGTAAGCGATAAGCATAGGTTGGCGAGATTACTGTTGAACCAGTAACTCCTATATGGTCATGATTAATATTAATACCAAGCGCAACCTTATCGCGGCGAAGAGGCGAATGAATACTAAAAACTTGGGTATTTGGAGAGCCACTCATTCCAACCCACTGCGACCTAATTATTCCAGTCATACTCATATCATCATGAGTACCAGCATAAGCAGGGTTTATTGACATGCCATTAAACATATATTGTGTAGTTAGAGCTTCCTGTTGAGCATAACTGCTTTCCAGAAACCCTAATACAAACAATAGTGTCAATACACCTTTCATAATTTTTTTATACTTTTTAGTCATAATAATATATTTTTAAGACTTAAAATTAATTTTCTATCCTAACGATGAATTACAAAATACCCTTTCAATAAATCTTGACCATTGCCCATATCTATAATATAATAATATGTCCCATCAGAGAGGTCTTTATCATTACCCATTCCTCTATTTCCCCTTCCATCAAAGAAGTAATTTGTGTTATCATATCCGTCCATCTCAAAAACAAGATTTCCCCATCGGTTATATAGTTTAACATTATTACTAGAATAATTTTGTATTCCTTCAATAACCCATGTATCATTAATACCATCGCCATTTGGACTAACTGCATTAGGGATATTCTCCAATCCAGAGCCACATAAAGAGCCACTAAAATTAACTATCTTAACCGAGTCGCTTGAAATATTTGCACAATGATCATAGTATACATAACATTGAATCCAAAGACCATTTATACTACTATTATCTGAGATTTTAAGGTTCGGAGTTTTTGTTCCTGAGAAAACATCTTGATTATATAATGTATCAAAAACAAGCCCATCAATACTCTTCATCCATTGATAATAAATATTCCCACCACCATTATTAATAGCAGTTACCGACATATCAATACCATTACCAGGGCATAGGA
>JAOZSY010000097.1 GCA_029939445.1 Bacteroidales bacterium | reverse complement strand
ACTTAGAAATCTCATTATTAATAAAAGTTCGGAAGTCTTCCTCCACAGTTTCTTTGTGTTCTACACAATACGACATATAGCGTAAGTGGTCGAGTAAGAAATGCGATTTAGTAGTTATTTGTTCAGGAAGGCTAGAAATAATAGTGCTAATCTTATTTATAAATTCATCTTGTATTATAAAATCAATTAAGCGTGTTACAGAAATATTAATAATTTCTAAATCATTAAACTGTTTTTTAGTACCGATCATATTCTCTGATTCTTCAGAAAAAATCTCCATTGAATCTGGTAATAATTCAAGAATATTCTTTTGTGATCTATCTATAAGATTGATAAGGCTTTTTGCTGAACTTTGATCAAAATTAACTGATAGCTTTTCACTCTCAAAATTGAAACTAGCATCATTATTTTTATCAAACTCATTCCTATAAAGCTTTAAGTACTCTAAATAGGATTTATCATTATTTGTAATATCTTTCTCTAGACTTACACTTACTCTCCTTAGAATTAGCTTTGTAAATTGTCGTAATTGTGCAGCAAAGCTTAGTAGAGTTATGTTTAATTGAACTCTATTTATTAATATTATATTATTATGAAATCTCTTCTCAGTATATAAATCAAGAGATTTGTCTATATTATTAATGTGCTTGCTAATATTAAAATCATCATCTATTGTACTATTTACATCAGTAATAGAGCTAATCTCATTAAGTTTATTTGTAAGTGTATAAATTATATTTTCTCTATAATTTACAAATTTAGTAATTCTACTATTTACTTTATTTATTAAATCAGTATTAAGTTTTTCTATTTTATCTATTTGTTTAATATCAAATTTTTGATCCTTACTAGCCGATAAATATAGGTTAAGAAATTCCTTATCTATATTTGATGTAAATATTTCTACATCAGTAATATTCTCACTACTCATATATCCAAACTTATGAAGTATATCTTCAATAAATTCGATATTTGTACTTAATAATTTTTCGGTTAATAAGTGCTGATATTTAATAGTATAAGAAAATTCTTTTTTTCCAATTAAAACTAACTTACGTCTAATCCATTTATAGGTTTTTATATCAAAGCTATCGTTGGGATCAATTTGAATATCCTCTATTCCGTATTTTATCTTTATGGTTTTTGGCAAAGCTTTATAAAGCTTTTTTATAAAGCTAATTTCTTTTTCTAGAAGGTCAGTAATGTATTGCTCCTTCTCTTTAATTAGTTTTTTATTACTATTAAGATAATCGTTTATTTTAGTAAGAGTTTTTGTATGTATTGCCGATATCTTTGCAGAATAATACTCGGGCTTACTCTTTTCAAGTTCTATTTTTAGATTCGTTATTGACTCTTTAATTATGCTATCAAATTCGGTGAATAGTTTGTTTTCAGCACTAATAAACTTATATAAAGAGGTTTCTTTTATACTCTCAAGATTATTCATACTCTTATTGAAAAAATCCATATTAGCAAGCTCAAGAGCTTTGTATTTTGGATAATTAAGAGCTGCTCTATTTTCCTTATTTGTTTTTAATATCTTTTTTAAATTAGAGTTTTCCTTTTTCTTTCTGCCACCAATTTCTAAATGCATAAATGTAGAAGAAGCTCTTACCAATATTACTGTACCAATCTTTTTGCATAAATCATTAGTATTGTTAATAAAACTCTTCTCCTTACCTATTTCTATATCAGGTAAGCCTAGGAAGATAAGACTGGAATTTACGGACTCAACATTTATAATATCGTAGAAACTACGGTTCTCTATTTGGTTATTAATAATTCGTACCTCACCATCTATTCTCAGATTATTAAGAATACTTGTTGCTTGTTTAAATAGTTTTTCATGATCGTCATTAACGGGATTTACGACCATTAATCTCAATTTAGACTTTGCCCAGTCATCATTTTCTTGTAGAAATTTAATTAATTGTAGCGATAAGTTACCATTCTGTCCTTTACCTCTCCACCAAATATCAATTTGTTTTTTATCACCATACTTTAGTTCTTGGTCATAATCCATTAATACAATATTCTGATCAAGAGAATAAATATTTTTTAGCATCTGAGCAAAACGAATAGGGTCTTTAGTGTTTCGAGCCCAACCCATGTATATAGTATTTGGTTCTACTCCAGCAAAACCATAAGTTGATGATACTTGTTCTATTCCGTCATATATATTATTAACATTATGCTTACGGATAAATACTCCATCAGTGTTTTGCGAAGTGTCAATAGACTGTTCATGTTTGGTTAAACTAAAAGTATTGCTATTATTCTCTATTAAATTAAATGCTGATAAGAACCCATATTTTCCAATGAATAGTTTACCGAGTTCCATTAAGTGAGGTCGTTGGTCGTTTTCACCAATGAATAATAGTATATTTGGTTTCCAATTACGTTTTTCAAGTGATTTTTCTGCAAGTTTAGTAATGGAAGTTCTTACCATTGACGACCATACACTACTCCATACATCGCCAAAATCCGACTTTATTTCTTTTCTTTTTAGAAGGAAATATATTGCCCACATTATTACAAATGCTGCAAACATTGCTCCTGGATTCAATTGCATCATAACACCAAAACTGGCTACGAAACCAATAATACCAACCCATTTATTTACAGCAAAACTTGGTCTAAAATCGCTACTTGCCCAACTTTCGAGAGCAAAAGCTAGATTTATAAAGCCATAAGCAGCAATATAAAACATAGATACAACTTCAGCAATTGCATCTAGTTCTCCAATTAAAATTCCAATTTCAGCAATAATGAATGTAAAAATAAGTGCATTACGAGGTTCATTGGATTCGCCATGACCTTTTCCAAACCACTTAGGTATTATTTTGTCCCCTGATATTGCTTGTATAATACGCGGTGCTCCAAGTATTCCACCCAAAGCTGATGATAATGTAGCTCCCCAAATTCCAGCTATTACTAGTGGTGAGTATAGTGCTACTTTTAGAAAAAAGTTATTGTCATTTAATAATATATCTCTATCTACAAAATAGGCTATAGATATACTAAGAATTATATAAACAACTAGTCCTGTTGCAACAGCCCAAATTGTACCTTTAGGAATAGAGCTTTTAGGATCTTTTAAATCTCCCGACATGGCAACCCCAGCCGTAAAGCCAGTAACGGCAGGGAAGAAAATGGCAAATACAGTTATTAATGGAACTCCTGTTCTTGAAGGAGTCATTATTGGTTCTGTAATTGCTGATGTGTCCATCATGGCAAATCCTAGCCCAATAGAAATTAAGGAAAGTGCTATTGCTCCTAAAACAAAAAACTGAGTTTTTATTGCTAAAGAAGTGCTAATAAATGCAATTGCAACTAGAATCATAAGTACAATAGTTCCAATTATTCTTATGGTGTTTATGTTGGTTTCCACTCCTATAAAACTGCTAATAGTATCAATACTAATGAAATTTTCGGTAAAACCTACAATGTATAATGCAATACTTAATGCTGTACCAACAAATAGAGTTATGCCAATAGAACCTCCCATTGGCAGGCCAAGGCTTCGTGATAGTATATAGTATAATCCACCAGTTTTTATCTTTTTGTCAGTAGCTATACTTGATATACTTAAGCTTGTAGTTATGGAAATAATATGTGCTAATAATACAATTGCAATAGCTGCAATTAACCCAGCTTGCCCTACAACCCAACCGAGTCGCATATACATTATTACACCAAGTATTGTAAGTACCGATGGTGTATAAACTCCTGCAAATGTTCCAAACTTTTTAGCTCCTGCCATATGTGTTTCTAATTTGTATAATTGTCAAAGATAAAGAAAATAGTTTATTTATATAGTATTATATTTAATTAGGGTTTAGAGCTTATTATCATGTCCATTTTAATATCAGTATTTTCAGTTGGTATTATATCCAAAATCTGAAAATTGAAGCAAATGCCAATCTTTATTGTATCTATACTTTTAAGTATTTTATCATAAAATGCACGGCCTCTTCCTAATCTATTATTATGATTATCAAAAGCTACTCCCGGAATTATTGCAAGATCAATTGTCTTATAATCTTTTAATATTTCACCTTTGGGTTCATAAATGCCAAATTGAGATCCTTTTTCGAGCTTATTAATATCTGTAAATAATCTAAATTCAAGCATATCACCCTTAATTACAGGTAGATATATATCTTTAGATGAACTCCATTTTTGAACAAAAGCATGGGTGTTTACTTCGTCATTCATGGACCAATATGCGAGTATGCATGTTGAGTTAATAAAGTCATTATTATTCTCCAAATTCAAAATTATTGATTTTGATAATAGAAGCTTCTCATCAGCATTAAGCTTAGATTTTAGATACTTAATTTGTTTTCTAATTATGTTCTTCTCTTTATTAATATCCATTTTTAATATATAATAATTTAGTCAATAACTTTTCTACGTTAATTATTTGTTATTGTTGCAAAAGTGATAGAATAAAAAAAGAGCCAAATAATATAACCTAGCTCTTGATTTGTAATTAATAACTTATAATTTACTGCACGGTTTTGCATGTAACCATATTTCCATATGCTGTTCCTATGGTATTTGTAGCGTATGCTCTAATATAATATGTTGTTCCGTTTAATAGTCCCGAAGGGTTACTAACAAAGCTTCCATCACCAGTACCATCAGTGGTGAAACCATCATCATCTTCTAGAGAAGGATTTTGATTGGAGCTTGAATAACAAACACCTCTGGCAGTAATTTCTACATTATCACTAATTACCCCGCCAGTTGTTACTGTTGTAGGTGCAATGTTTGTTACACTATTAGTACTAACTGTAGGTAATACTACAGCTTTGTCATCCTCTTTTGTACAGCTAATTTGGAATAAGCTAATACTTAAAAGCATGATAAAGAAAAATCGGATTGACTTTTTCATGGTAGTTTTGTTAGGTTAATAAATATGTTTGCATACGCGATATCTGTGAAATATCAGTCACAAATATAGTAAAAATATATTTAAAACCTACTAAAAGTAATTATTGTTAGTTTGTTTAGTTTTTTACTCTTCGTAATTAGTTTACTTTTGTAATTCCATAACTATTTGTATTTATTAGTATAAAGTATTGAATAGCACTTGCTAGTAAATATTTTATTAATTAGTAAAAACATATAAAGATATTTATCAAAATCAATCAATACTTTAAAACATGAAAATATTCTCACTATTATTATTACTAGCATTGGGAACACCTTTTGTTATGTTTTCTCAGAAATCTGATTCTACAGTTTCTCAAAATTCAAATACAGAGTATAAAACAATATTTAGTAGTAATAATTCAACTACTAAGGTAAGTGGGTTTGGTGCTTTTAGTTTTAATTTATTATCATTGGATGGAAAAGTAGCTGGTGCAGCGGGCTTTGATGGTGCTGTTTTGTTAAATAGAAGTTTTTATGTGGGATTCTATGGTAGAGGTTCATTTGGTTCTCCTGAATACGATTTCCTTTCGTCAGATTCAACATCTAATATTGAGAAAGCTTCTACATTTTTTCATACGGGATTAATAGTAGGTGTTAATTTTGCTGCTGATAAACCAATACATTTTGGTTTTAGTACTAAGTTTGGAGGAGGTGCAATTCTTCTTTATGATCATTACGATTATTACCAATCTTGCAATAGCTATAATTGTAAGTATTATAATGATGATGTTTATGTTTCGAGCCCAGTTTTTGTAATAACTCCTCAAATAGATGTAGAAATGAATCTAACTAATTGGATGAAGTTTAAAGTTGGTTTGGGTTATCAATGGGTAAGTAATTCTGAATTATCATATAATTACCTAAACTCTAGTAATAAAATTGAAAGCAATGTATTTGAAACAGGTAACCTTAGTTCGCCTACTGCTGAAATAAGTTTTATTTTTGGTTGGTTTAAATAGAAGATATATCAATTAAGCAAAAAAAAACTCGTAATATTTATTACGAGTTTTTTTGTTATTATTTTTTGGAGAGTTATTATAAAGAAAACCAATCATCAATATTATATCGTTCTTTATTGATAAAGTTTTTGTGAATAAACTCATTAGTTTCCTCTTCGTGAATATAATCTTTCGCCCATTCTTCATGGTTTTTGCCAATCTTATTTATAGCATCACAAATAAAATATAGCTCATCATTAGTCATTGTTGGGTGTACCGAAAGGCGTACCCATCCAGGTTTTTTGCTAAGGTCGCCACTATCAATCAAATCAGTAATTCGTTTTGATTCTGCATGGGTAACATTAAGAAGATAATGACCATAAGTACCTGCGCAAGCACAACCACCTCTAACTTGTACGCCAAATCTATCATTAAGTAGTTTTACTATTAGATTATAATGAACGTCTTTTATATAGAAAGAAAGTGCGCCAACTCGTTTTTTAATATTGTTTGCAAGAATACTAAGATTATTAATTTTGCCAAGTTCAGTAAAAGCTATTTTAAATAGTTCTTCTTCTCGTTTTTGGATATTATCAGTACCCATTTGCTCTTTTAGTTTTAATGATAGCGAAGTGCGAATGGCTTGCAAAAAACCAGGTGTTCCACCATCTTCACGAGCTTCAATATTGTCAGTATATTTATACTCACCCCAAGCATTTGTCCAATCTACAGTTCCACCTCCTGGGTGATCGGGTACTGCGTTATTATAAAGCTCTTTTTTAAATACCAATACTCCTGAAGATCCTGGCCCTCCCAAAAATTTGTGTGGAGAGAACATTATTGCATCAAGATACTCATCTTTATTTTCAGGATGCATATTCATTTCTTCATAAGGTGCATTTGCAGCAAAGTCAATAAAACAAAGACCATTATATTTATGCATTATTGCTGCCATCTTATGGTAAGGAGTTCCAACGCCAGTAACATTACTACAGGCTGTAAAACTTCCAATTTTCTTTTTTCTTTTAGAATAAGACGAAACCACTTCATCCATTTTTATTAAATCTACAGTGCCTTCTTTAGTTGCAGGCAGCACTACCACATCAGCAATAGTCTCATACCACGATGTATGGTTGCTATGATGCTCCATATGCGTAATAAATACCACTGGCTTTTCTCCCGAAAGCATTTCGTCTAGATTTGCATCGTTATGGCAAGGCTTTAAATTTAATATTCGTTGAAATTTATTTACAACACCAGTCATGCCAACGCCTGCAGTTATTACAATGTCATTGGGGTTAGCATTTACATGTTTACGGATAATATCTTTTGCATGATGATATGCTTTTGTCATTACAGTACCAGTTTCGCTAGTTTCGGTATGTGTATTTGCAACAAAAGGTCCAAATGTATTAGCCATTTTATCTTCAATGCCTTTATATAATCGGCCACTTGCTACCCAGTCAGCATAAATTATTTTTTGCTCACCATAAGGGCTTGTGAAAGGGTAATTTCTTCCTATAACTTGTTCTCTAAATTTCTGAAAATAATTCTCCATTTTGCAATAATGTGTAGGTTAGATTTAAGCTTCAAAAGTAAGAAAAACATATGTTAGTTGAATAAAAAACTTTATTAATTAAATGATATTCTTATTAGTATATTTGCGTTGATTAATTAAAGAAAGATTTTATATTGTGAAAGAGTTTGAAACAGAGAGAAAAGAAAGTTTATATACTAAATTTTATAAATTTGGTTTAAACATATACCCAGCATATAGAAGGAGTAGTGGTAGAGTTCGATTTATTTCCGATGATTGGAAAGAAATGCATGTTTGTATTAAATTAGGATTACGAAATTGGAATATAAATATGACTGTTTTTGGCGGTAGTATTTATGCTTCAATAGATCCTATTTTTGCAATTCAGCTTCGTAATATATTTGGAAAGGAGTATGTTATATGGGATAAGGAAGCTCATATAGTTTTTAAGAAGCCCATTAAAAAGAAAGTGGTTGCCAGCTTCATTATTGAAGATGAGGTGATTGAAGAAATAAGAGAAAATCTAAAGAAAAGAGGGCAATATTATTTAAAACTTCCTGTAGAATTTGTTGATAAAGCAGGGAATGTACATATGAAAGCTACTAAGGTGATGTATATTGCTACTAAAGAATCATATTTTAGGAAGATAAAAAAGAAAAAAGATGAATTGAAATAGAATACCTACTAATAGCTATTGATTAAAAAACTAATTAAACTATTTTTGTCTTTTTTAGAAAATAATTTTAATGAAATAAATAATAATGAAACATTTAAGTGATCTTAATGAAGGTGAAAAGGGTGTTATTTCTAAAGTAAAAGGCCGAGGTGCTTTTCGCCGAAGAATAATGGAGATGGGTTTTATTGCAGGGAAAGAGATTGAAGTTATCCGAAGAGCGCCACTACAAGATCCTATTGAGTATTCTTTGATGGGCTATGATGTTTCATTAAGAGTTTCAGAGTCTAATCTTATTGAGTTGATGTCTGAAAATGATCATGTTAATGAAGAATTTGTATTTAAAGGAACAATAAAAGATGATAGCAAATTAAAGGGTCGTGCAACAAAACTTAAAGAGCTAAATGTAGCTTTTGTTGGAAATCCTAACTGTGGTAAAACTACTATTTTTAATATTGTATCGGGTCTTAATGAGCATGTTGGTAATTATAGCGGTGTAACGGTAGATTCCAAAGAAGCAATTTTTAATCATGACGGATATAAAATCAATATTGTTGATTTGCCAGGTACATATTCACTAACAGCCTACTCGCCAGAAGAATTATATGTTCGTAATTTTATTCATGATGAAATGCCCGATGTTATAATTAACGTTGTGGATTCTTCTAATCTTGAACGTAATTTATACCTTACTACCCAGCTTATTGATATGGATGTAAAGGTTGTTATGGCATTGAATATGAGCGATGAGATGGATAGACGAAAAGATGTGCTTGACGATAAGCTTCTTTCTCAAATGTTAGGAATTCCATCGGTGCGAACTGTTGGTGCTAAAAGAAAAGGTATTGATGAGCTTTTTGATCTAGTTATAGAGTCATACCTTAATAAAAATCCAATAGAGCGTCATATTCATATAAATTATGGTAAGTGCTTGGAGAAATCTATTAAGCTAATTCAAGATCTTATTAAACAGTCCGATAATTGGGATTTAACAGATAGAATATCTTCTCGTTTTCTTGCAATTAAATTGCTTGAGGCTGATTCCGATGCTCAATCTAAAATTCAGAAAACAATAAATGAAGAAGAAATAAAGCTTCTTGTAAAAGATCGTCAGGATAGGGCTGAAAACTATTTTAAAGAAAATGCGGAATCGGCAATTACTGATGCTAAATATGGATTTATTTATGGTGCACTTAAAGAAACTTATAAAGTAGGAGCTACATTTAGCAAGCGAGATGTTACACATGCTGTTGATAGTATTATTACTAATAGATTATATAGTTTTCCTCTATTTATTTTCCTAATGTGGGTAATGTTTCAAACTACTTTTATTATTGGTAGTTATCCACAATTATGGATAGAATCAGGAGTAAGTATTTTGAGCAGT
>JAOZSY010000096.1:4301-9491 GCA_029939445.1 Bacteroidales bacterium | reverse complement strand
CAATTTTATTAACTCCCAAAAAATCGCTTCTAATTATTGCAACAGTATTAGAAGGTATAGCAATATCATTAGTAAGTTTTATGCGAACTAAAACGCGAGCATTGCTATCATTTTCTATAAAATTTATTTTAGAAACTTTACCTATTTTAAGCCCATTAACGCTTACAGGATTTGACACATTAAGTCCAGCAACTCTATCGTATATAAGCACGAGTTCCCTTTCCTTTGTAAAAATGTCGTTTCCCTTTAAGAATGAAAAACCCCAATATGCAGCAAAAAGTGTAATTGTTGCAACTATTCCTATAATAAATTCTTTTCTTATCTTCATATGTTTTGCAAATTTAAGGATATTATAAAGACGGAATATCGATATTATTTATTTAGTTCGTTAATTTTAGTCTCACACTCCTTGCGCGAGACTCTCTTATCATTTATAAACGATACGATAAAAGCATCGCTATACGATTTTGTAATATTTTTCAAAGCTTTCTTAGCTTTACTGAAACTGCTAAATTCACCACTTACATATTTGTAGGAACCATTTTGTGAGTAATGCCATACGTTTTCTATGTTTTTAAAATCACTTGCTTTCTTAATGCTTGTAGAAGTAGTAAATTGAACGCCAAAATAGGCAGATTCTTCTTTTTTATTATCCACCTTGGTAGTGTCAGCAACGGTATTGGCTTTTTCTTCAATAATTGTCTCGCTAGTTTCCTTACCTTTTTCCATAGAGTTTTTATAATCTCTAAATGCTCTATATATAGCTGAGGCTAAGTAATCTTGACCTTGTTCTGATAAAAGGAACTTTTCTTCTTCAGCATTCGAAATGAATCCTAACTCCACAAGAATACTTGGCATTGTACTATAAACAAGCACTAAAAATCCAGCTTCTTTAACGCCTCTGTCTACTCTATGCATTCGGTCTCTAAATTGATTTTGAACACTCTGGGCAAGTAGCATGCTTTGGCCTCTATAAGAATTCTGAAGCATTTCAAACATAATATATGACTCTGTAGAATTTGGGTCAAAATTATTATAATTTTTGCTGTAGTCAGCTTCCAAAAGTATGGCAGCGTTCTCTTTTTTGGCAACGGCTAAGTTTTTTTCACTTCTAGAGGTTCCAATAATCCAAGTTTCGGTTCCTTTTGCTTTAGTGCTAGATGATGCATTACAGTGTATAGAAATAAGAACATCGGCCTTTGATTTATTAGCAATATCTGCTCTTTTATGCAGTTCTACAAAAACATCCTTATCTCTTGTGTATATTATATCTACTCCTTTTATATTATCATTAATAAGTTTGCCAACTTTAAGGGCTACAGATAGTGCAATAGTTTTCTCTTTAGAATGCTTACCTACAGCGCCAGAGTCTTTGCCGCCGTGTCCTGCATCAATAACTACTTTGTCAATATTGTATGCGTCTTGAGCAATAGAGCTATAAGCACTATTAAGTATAAGTGTTAGAATTAATAATGTATATTTATAAATATGCATATTGATTTATTATTGTAAAATAAAAATTATTATAAAACGTTATTGCAATCAATAAAACTATTGTGAAAAAAATATTATCTTTATGTTTAATATTATTGAAATTCACTTGTAAAGTTTTTATAATTTTGATTTTTATATATGTTGGTGTATTTTATCTAACAAATATAAAATTAAGAGTTTAAAACTATTAAAGAATATCTGTAAATTGTTAACGAAATTATCAACAAATATATTGTTTAAATTATTGATATTTATGTTAATAACATTATTTGTGAATAATAATGTTGTGGCGCAAAATCAAAAAATGGATTCATTAGTGAATAAAGCTGATAGTCTCATTAATAGCGATGCTGTGCAACAAAAAATAGAGGAAAAGAAATCCAGCATGGATCTCAAAACCAAAGCAATTTATCTTGCAGACGATAGTTTGATAATGGATAGAGAAAATGAGATGTTATATTTATACCATAATGCAGTAGTAAATTATGATGGTATTATTCTGAAAGCAGAATATATAGAGCTTGATTTTAAGAAAAATACTGTTTATGCTATAGGAGTGCCAGATTCTACAGGAGAGATTATAGGAGCTCCTGTATTTAAAGATGCTGGCGAAGAATATCAAGCTGGAATAATAGAGTATAATTTTGATAGCAAAAAAGGGCTTATAAGTGATGTTACCAAAAATCAAGGTGATGTTTTTATTTGGATGAAAAAAGGAAAGAAGTTGCCTAGTGATATAATATATGTAGAAACGGGTCACTTTACAACCTGTAGTGCAAAACATCCTCATTATCGAATAAAATTTAAGAAAGGTAAAGTAATTCCTGATGATAAGATTGTTACCGGACCTATATATATTGAAGTTGAGGATGTGCCTTTACCTTTTGTTATGCCTTTTGGTTTTATCCCAAATACTTCTAGTCGTTCCAATGGAATACTTGTCCCCTCATATGGATATTCAGAAAATAGGGGTTATAATCTAACCAATGGTGGTTATTATTGGGGTCTTGGCGACCATGCCGATCTTCAGTTAAGAGGAGATATATATACACGAGGTAGTTGGGCAATTAAAGCTCTTACTAGATATAATTTCAGGTATAGAGGTAATGGTTCTGTAGCTCTTAATTATGCTTATAATAAATATGGAGAAACCGATACTAAGAACTATAACGAAGATCAAACGTTCCAATTTAAATGGAGTCATAGGCAAGATCCAAAAGCGAATCCATATTCTTCGTTTACTGCAAATGTAAATTTTGCAAGTAAGAACTATAATAAATTAAATCCAGCAACTTCTCAGGATTATCTTACAAATACTATTATGTCAAGTATTTCTTATAGTGCTAGATTTGGTAATGGTTATAATTTTACGGGAAGTTTTAACCATTCTCAGAACTCCAAATCAGGAGATATTGATATGACTCTACCACAAATATCGTTTAGTACACCTAGATTTTATCCTTTTCAAAGGAAAAATGGAATGGGTACTAAAAGATGGTATGAGAAAATATCTATGTCGTATAAATTAGATGCTAGAAATAATTTGGAGACTAATGACAGTGTTTTTATGCAAACAAAATGGGAAGATTTTGATAATGGAGTAAAACATGTTGTTCCAATTAGTAGCACTGTAAATATGGGTTCATTTAACTGGACAAATAGTGTGAATCTTACCGAACGTTGGTATTTACAATCTGTAAATAAATATTATGAAAATGATACAACTATTGTTGAAGGGGAAATAGTTCCTCCGCACCTAGTAACGGATAGAAGTCAAGGGTTTAATGCAGTGCATGAGTTTGATTATAATTCATCAATAACCACACGTATTTATGGAATGTATATGGCAAAGAATAGCCCATTAGCTCTGCGCCATGTTATTACTCCAACACTTAGTTTCAATTATCATCCCGATTTTGGCGTTGAACCTTTTAATTATTATCAAGAATATACTAATGACAAAGGTGAAGTAATACGATATAGTATGTACGATGGAATGATGTATGGCTCTCCTAATGATGGTAAGTCGGGTAGTGTAGGGCTGTATTTTGATAATACATTTGAGCTTAAAATACCTTTTGGTAAGGATACTGTAAATGGTGGTACTAAGAAGATAAAAATTCTTGATAACTTACGATTTGGTACAAGATATAATCTTGCTGCTGATGAGTTTGCTCTTGCTCCTTTGGAGGTGTCTGCTCGTACAACAATATTTAAAGGTTTGAGTGTTAGATATGCTGGTTATTGGGATTTTTATGCAGTTGATACAGCCGGTGTTAGAGTGAATGAGTTTATCTGGAATGTAACTCCTAATACATATCTTAGAAAGAAGAAAAGTACTTTTAATTTAAGTTTTAACTATAATCTTAATTCAGGAACGTTTAAAAAGAAAAGAGATAAAAAGAAGAAAGATTATGAGTCTAATGTAGGTACAGAAGCTGAGCTGGAAGAAATAAATAAACATAAATTTGATTATGTAGATTTTAATAATAACTGGTCGGCAAACTTTAGTTATAGTTTTGCTTATAAAGAAATATATAACCTTAGTTTGCAGCAGTTTGATTATGATTTTGTACAAACCTTAAATTTTAGAGGTAGTATTAATATTACTAAAAAATGGAAAATAGGTGGTTCTACAGGTTACGATTTTAAATCGGGTGAGCTTACCTATACATCGGTAGATATATATAGAGATTTGCATTGTTGGGAGCTTATGTTTAATTGGATTCCAATGGGTTTCAATAGAAGTTATAATATTACGCTACGAATTAAATCTCCATTATTACAAGATCTTAAACTTAATAGAAAAAGAAACTGGAGGGATTATTAATGTTTGATATATTAAAGAAAATCATACTTATGATTGCTATTCTGACCTTGGGCGCCTGCTCAAATTCTAATGCAATTGATATTAAAGAAACATTAATTATTGATTCATCAAATTTTATAGTAGAGAAAAAAAATGAAGATACAGTTACCGTAAATGCATCAATTATAATTAATTATACAAAGGATGAGTTAATGGGTAGGGTAGTCCCCAAAAATGATACTAACTTCTCTATTATTGAAAAAGAACATACTTCTAAATCTAAAATATATTTGCGCAAGGAAGCTTATTCTGCTTTTTGTAGAATGTATGATGCCGCAAATAAAGATGGTTTCAAGCTAAATATAATCTCAGCTTTTAGAAGTAATTACCATCAGCAGTTAATTTGGGAATCTAAATGGATAGGTAAGCGAAAAGTAAATGGACAAAACCTTAGCCTGCAAGTAAAGGATGAAGTAGAGCGAGCAAAGATTATTCTCCAATACTCATCAATGCCAGGAAGCTCTCGCCATCATTGGGGAACGGATGTGGATATCTATAGTCTGGAAAATTCTACCTTTGAAAGTGGTTATGGATTAAAAATATATAGTTGGTTGCAGAAACATGCCGCAGAATATGGATTTTACCAGGTTTATACCGCAGGTAGAAGTGTTGGCTATAATGAGGAGAAATGGCATTGGTCTTATCTCCCAATTGCAAAGCCAATGCTTGATGCATACAAAAACAATATTTCAACTGATGATTTTAAAGGCTTTAAAGGCTCAAATACTGCAAAAGAAATTGGCATTATTGATAATTATGTGCTTGGAATAAATATGGAATGCTTGAATAAATTAGAATTAGGAATTGATAATTAGCCTGCCTTACGG
>JAOZSY010000096.1:0-4201 GCA_029939445.1 Bacteroidales bacterium | reverse complement strand
CATTAATAATTACTCCTGTATATAAATTCTTTTTACTCTTTGCGAAATTGAAGTGAGAATTTCATAAGGAATTGTATTAATACTCCTTGCTAAGTCCATAATATTAGGATTATCGCCAAAAACACAAACTTCATCGCCTTCCTTTGCATCACTATCTTTCAAATCAATCATGCACATATCCATACATACATTTCCGATAATAGGATATAACTTTCCTTTAATCATCATATTACCCACTCCTTTGCTAAATCTACGATCATAACCATCAGCATAACCAATTGGTATTGTTGCAATTCGCATAGTTTTGTCAGCAATAAATGCTCTATTATAACCAACACTATCGCCTTTGTGAATTGTTTTTATTTGTGAGATTATGGTTTTTAATTTGCTAACAGCTTTAAGGTTTTTCTGTGTCTTAGGGTCAATACCAACTCCATATAATGCAATTCCTTGACGTACCATGTCAAACTGTGCATCAGGAAACCTACTTATCGCAGCAGAATTAGCAATATGACGAATAATTTTATAGTTAAACTCATCTGCTATTTGCTTACTAATAGTATTGAAAGTGCTTATTTGCTCATTTGTAAATTCATCGAAATTACTATCGTCAGAAGCGGCAAGGTGAGAGAAAATACTCTTAATAATTATTCTATCGTTATTCTTAAGTATCGAAATCAATTCTATAATATCTTCTTGCTCAAATCCTAAGCGGTGCATTCCTGTATCTATCTTTAGGTGAATACCAATAGGTTTATTACTAGGAATAGCTCGTGTGTTAAGTAGTGTTTCTAATTCATTAAGTATCTTAAAACTATAAATTTCTGGCTCAAGGTGATTTGTTATTAGGCTGTCAAGAGCTTCAACCTCTGGGTTCATAACCATTATTGGAAGCTTGATGCCTGCATTGCGTAAGTCAACACCTTCGTCGGTATAAGCAACAGATAGGTAGTCCGCATTATGAAACTGTAATAAATTTGCCACTTCAAAACTTCCGCTTCCATAACTAAATGCCTTTACCATTGCCATAATTTTTACGCCTGGTTTTAGTATTGAACGATAATAATTAAAATTATCAAGCATTGCAGTTAAATCAACTTCCAACCTTGTTTGGTGATTTTTATTTCCAAGGGATTTATTAATTATTTCAAATTCGAAGTTTCTTGCTCCTTTTATAAGTATAGTTTCTGAATTGAAAGATGAAAAAGGGTAGTATTTAATGAATTCTTGAGTAGAGTTAAAAAAGTGTTTATCAGCAATATTGAATAAATCTTTATAAGAACTAATTTCTTTTCCTATGCCAATAAATCTACTTATGTTTTTAGTATCTAATATCTCAGCTACCTTTCGGTATAAATCGTCAGGAGAGTTTCCACTTTGCAATATGTCTGATAAAATAACAGTTTTATTCTTATGCTGTTGTTGCTGCTCCAAAAAATTTAATGCTATGCTAAGTGCATTAATATCAGAGTTATAACTATCATTTATTATGGAGCAATTATTGATTCCTTGTTTCATTTCCATTCTCATGGCAATGCTTTGTAAGGCTTTCATCTTACTTATAATTCGGTCTTCACTAATTTCCAAATACAATAAAGTAACCCATACTTGAATTGCGTTTTCTATGGAAGCATCATCGGTAAAAGGGATCTCAGTTTTGTGAATTTTAGATTTCCAAATACATTCTAAGTCTGTACTTCTATTATTATTATTTGTAATTTTTGAAATATAGAAAGTAGCTTCTTTATTAATTCTACTCCAATCTAATAAAGTTTTTTCCTTAAAAAAAGCAACACTATATATCCTCTCACTTATAGCAGAATGATCTCTACAGAAAATCAGCACATCTGATTTTACAAAAAGCATTAGTTTCTCATTTACCTTTTGTCGTATATCTACAAATTGTTCTTGATGTGCATCGCCAATATTGCTAAAAATACCAATGCTAGGCTTAATTACCTTTTCCAATTTAAGCATTTCATCAGGTTCAGATATTCCTGCTTCAAAAATTCCTAAATTATCATCATCGGCCAATTGAAAAACTGAAAGAGGAACTCCAATCTGAGAGTTATAGCTTTTGGGGCTTCTGCAAATATTATAATTATCGCGTAGGCATTGATATAGCCACTCTTTTATAATTGTTTTTCCATTGCTACCAGTAATGCCTATTATCGGAAAGTCAATATTGTCTCTATGGTGAGAGCTTAGTTTTTGCAGTGCAGTTAAACTATCTTTTACAAGTATAAAATTTACATTAAGTTCTTTATAATTTATTGGTAATTCGCTAACTATAAAGTTGTTTACGTTTTTCTTTATTAATTCAGGAATATATTTGTGCCCATCATTGCGTTTGCTTTTTAAGGCAAAGAATAGATTATTATGAGAAGAAATAATTTTTCTGCTATCAATTAATAAGTCATTAATAGTGCTTTTCTCTTTATTATTAATAAAAAGCTCACCATTAATAATGCTTGATATCTCATTAATACTATAATTTCTATTTTGCATATTATTGCTTTAATATATCCTACTAATTTCCATACAAAAGTAAGAGAAAATATCTATAAATACTATCTGTGGTTTTTATTTGTTAGGCCAGACGCAAATTAATTGATATCAAATCGCTAGATGTTTTTTATTGTCGTAATATACAGCAGTATATGTAAATTTAAAACGCTGATTTTTTTTGGAATTATTGGTTCTATTGGTTTTGTTGTGGGTGTTTTATTTCAGCTTTGCTGAAACAATCATAACAATCATAATAATCAGCGTCTAAAATAATTATCTAGTAAAGCGAGTAATGAAATATCTTAGACGCAGATTTACACGTGCTTCGCACAGTAAATACGCAGATTATTATGATGGGCTTTAGCCTACCTGCCATCCCATACGGGAGGAAATTCGACAGGCAGGCTTTGCTGAAACAGATTAAAATATGATATATTAGTAATTATTCTATTCAAATATAAATTCAATATTTAATAAA
The DNA here is from genome assembly GCA_029939445.1 of Bacteroidales bacterium. Classification (GTDB taxonomy): domain Bacteria; phylum Bacteroidota; class Bacteroidia; order Bacteroidales; family UBA1556; genus UBA6267. The sequence goes on along the minus strand of JAOZSY010000096.1, from coordinate 1,215 downwards.
CTCACACAAAACTCGGTAGAGCCGAATTATTTTTTTAGTTTTAGCAATAGCCATGTAATTAAATATGCTATAGCTCCCATCATAAAAGCAAGAATAAATGCCCCCATTACATATTGAAGAAAGTCAGCGCCTAAATCATTTAAGAAATCCTCAAGAGTAACATCCGATATGTTTTTAAGATTTTGAATAAGTGGCCCGCCATCTTCTTTACCTAGTATTGTTCCACCAATCCAATAACTACCAAGTAGAATAAAAGGAATAAGTGGAGGAATACTAATGTTTGAAGCAATTATTACGAGTGTTTTATTTAATTTCATTAGTTGAGCCAGAGCAAAAGCAATCATCATTTGAAATCCCCAAGCAGGAACAATACCCATAAAAACACCAAAACCAATAGTAAAGCTTAGCTTCTTTGGTGAAGCGAGTTCTAGTTTTATCTGTTCTTTAAAATCTGTTCGTAGTTTTTTTATGCTGAAATTCATATGTTATTATTTATGGTTAATTATTAAACTACTAGATTTTCTATGAATTTTACAGTTTTTTATATAATAAATTGTTTTAAAATGTAATCAGTTATCAGTGGTTTTGTAAAAAGTATCATTTACATTTACGTAGATTACAAATTACCGATTACTGAACACCGATTACTAACTGTTTTAGAATTTTATAATGTTAACAAAAGCTTAAATATAATTCAATTTGAATTATATAGAGCGTATCAATAATTCTGCAGAAGCAGGATTTGTTGCCAAAGGAACATTATGCACATCACATAATCTCATAAGCATAGCCACATCAGGCTCATGAGGGTGTTTGCCAAGAGGATCCCTAAAAAAGAAAACCATCTTTGTAATACCTTGTACTACTCGTGCTGCTATTTCCGCATCACCACCAATTGGCCCCGAATTAAACCTTGTGGTTGTTAGTCCTGCTTTTTCTACATGTGTGCCTGTGGTTCCTGTAGAAACAAGTTCTATATTTTTATTTTTTAATATATCAAGATGCGCCATTAAAAATGATACCATCTCTGCTTTTTTGCCATCGTGGGCTATTATTGCTATTTCCATAATTTCTATTTATTATTATCAAGCAAAAGTACTTATAAAAGTAGTTTGTTGTGCTGATAGCTTATGAAATAACAATTTCTTAATATATACTAAGCCGACATAGAAATTTGTAATATTAAACGCATCTTTTGCACCTATTCTTCTTTAG
>JAOZSY010000313.1 GCA_029939445.1 Bacteroidales bacterium | reverse complement strand
GCATTACCTGATCTATTCATTACAACTCTCATTGTAGTTAAACCTGGCATTGCAAGATAAGGAATCTGTATTTGAGCATTAACCGCTCCTGTAGGAGTAAATCCGCTACTGAAAACTAGCTCACTAACTGGATCAAAAGCACCATCGTGATCAAAATCGATATAAATATGCACCCAAGTAGGACTAATAATTGTAGATAAGGATGCGCCAAATACTGTTGTAGAATAACTTACGCCAGGTCCAACTATTGCTGGAGCATAATCTGTATAATCACTATACATCTTACCCGCTAAAGTATCTGTATGATTCCAGTTTGCACCGATAGAAATACCTGTCATTTCAACATAGGTATTATAAGTAGCTCTACTAATACAGTAATCAGGGAATAAATTCTCAACCACTGATATAAGTGTATCATTTCCTGTAGTAGCATCTGTAGACAAAGAAGTAACACCTTCAAGAATATATGAAGAACCTCCCATAGAAAGGTCTACTGTAGAACCAAAGGTATGATCAAGTGAATCACCAGCAGCTATAGTAGCAGTAATTGTTTCTGTTACAGCAGTATTATTATCAAGCTTATAACTAACATCAAAGTTAGATTGTGAAGCAGTACCGAAATTCTTAACTCTAAGAGTAACTGTTTCTGTACCCGATAAATAATAACCATCAACAGGATTAATAAATGCAAAAGCACTTACATCATTTGCTGGTTGAGGATTTACATTAATTACCATTGGTAATCTGTTACTACTACAACCCGCACCACCACTTTCGGGTACTAGTCCTATATTATAACTACCAAATGATGGTACACCTGGTAAAACTACTTGCCAATCTGTTGCTAAGTTAAGATCTGGATTGTTACGTACAGCTCCAGGGTGACCTGAACCGCCCATAAGTGTACCAGTGAAATCTGATGCAATCACACCACTTGAAGCAGGGAATATTCCACCATTAGCTGAAAAAGCATCAACAACTTCACCATCTGAATTAAGCAACCAATAAGTAACTAACGTACTAGAAGAAATAGCTGTGGCTGGATTAATAATAAATACATTATTACCAGCAGGGCCAACAGTTAAACCTGATCCATATAATGCTAAAACAACATTATCAGCATCAACTTCAACATCTGCACCAAAAGTATAAGAATACGTATTGATTCCAGCATTTACAAAAATTTGATATCCTTCCAAACTTCCTGTACTTCCACCTACATTGCTAATCTCAACACCATCCCAATCGGTTGTAGGTAAATATGCTGGATAAGGACTAGTTGCACCAGTAGCTGTTTTAAATTGTACAGTTTCTGTTATTTTAAATATTCCCCCACCAGTACTAGCTTCAAGGTATAATGTATCATCAGTAAAAAATAAATCTGACTGATAACTACTTCCCATATAAAACTCAGTACTACTAGTATCATAATTATACCAATAAATAGAATCTGTAGCTGTAGCTGTTAATAATAATGCCGTAGCATAATCAGTAACTATTGGAGTTGAAAACACAGGATCCATTGGAGTATGTGCTGATGTAACATCTGTATAAGCAGTATCATTATAATTAACGTTATCACCAGGATAATTAATCCAAGCTGTTACAGTATATAATGAGTCTAATTGACTTGTATTTGTAAAATCTACCAAAGTTGTAAATTCATAAGAAATACTATCACCTGGATTAATTACAGAGTTAAAGTTTTCTGTAACAACTGTAGATCCAACGCCTAAGTCAGCCATATAATTCATGGTTAACTGATTAGTCTCGGTAGATCCATTAATAGTGTCCACTCCAATATTCTTAATCCAAGCAACAACAGTATCAGTTGTTAAATAACATCCATCTTCAATATCCTCAATCATTGTAACAAAGGCATCCTTAGTAGGAATACCAAAGAAATTCTGACAAGTCTCATCATTAAATAGATTTGAATCTATTGATAAAACTGATATTACACAAATTTGTGCATTTCCAGCTGGAGAAGTAAATGGGGTTAATGCAACGTTATCAATCATTGCTGGTGCGAAAGCCGTATTATAGTTATAAACTACTACTGTAGCTCCATTAATTGAATACTCAATATTAAAACCATTGATAGTATCTGTACCGAAATTTTTCACTATTACAGAGAAAGGAACTAATTGACCTTCGTTGGTAGTTGCTGGTATATATAAAATGTCCGATACCCCAATATCATAGGGCAATAATGGTACTTCGTCAGCACCAATAGTAGTAGCCAAGATGGCTCTTTGCTCACCATCAATATCAACAGTAACTGCTGCTATAGGTATTCCGAATCCAGAAAGTTGAGTTGAAGCTAAATGTAAATCTGTATTCGATACAAACATAGGATCTGTTGAAATAGAATTAGCATCATGCCCAGTGGCTGCTTGCAAAGCAGATAAGGTAGCTACATCACCACCAGCATAAGCAAAATTAGCGCCTGTGCTATAAATATCATTATAGTCAGAGGTATTCATTGCTGCGGTAGTTCCATAATATGCAGCATAGCCTGGCCCATCCATTGAGAATATATTATTCTTAAAGGTCTGTCCTATCGGATTTGAGGTAGTATTATACTGATACAAAACTCTGCCCGTAACACCTCCTCCACTAATATGTAGTGAATTATAATAGTATTCAACATTATTAGAATAATATGCATATAGTCCATAGCTTGACCCTGTAGATGTAGTTGGTACAACAATACTTAGGAAATTATTATATACCAATCCTGCGGCACTGTTAGCTGGCGCATAAGCATAATAATTAGCATAATAAACTCTTAATCCATATGCATAATTTGAAG
>JAOZSY010000095.1 GCA_029939445.1 Bacteroidales bacterium | reverse complement strand
ATAAAGAAAACCGTGTCAAAATAAGACACCTTATACTTTTTTATTACAAAATATTTATTTCAATAGCTGTATATCAGAATATTACAACTTTTGGCACACACTTTGCAAATATGTATTCAGGAAAATTAAGGAAACATCCCCGTTTCCTGTATAGTTGTTTTAGAATAGCAAACTATAAAAGTCCGTTCTGAGCAAACGGACTTTTTTTATGCCCTTTTTTTTATTATTCTCATTCTACATTTAATAACATCAACCCACTATTATACAGATATTAACCATTGGTGCAATCTTAATTGGATTAGTACCTCTCAGCCTAAAATACTAACAACAATACATAATAATAGAATTGAAGTAATGAAAGTTACTAATTACAGGAACGCTATATATCTTTACTAAAAAAATCTATGATCAACTATTTCACACTTAACCATTTCATAACTATATAATTATCACAAAATATGCTTTATAAATTATCCTTAATGCAGATTTACATATTTCCTAAGAAAATATCACAATTACCCAATATAGAACTACAATAATGAGACTCTATTCCCAAAACGACACACTCTAAAAAAATATCATTAATCATATATAACTGTCAACTAGCATATAAATTGAAATAACTAATTGTGGCATATAAATTGCGCCATATGAAATTCAGAAGAGATTCCCCCATCTCTTTATTTTAGTTTTAGTTTTATAGTAGTTAGTATTTAAGTCCGCCTTCTGCGGACTTTTTTTTATTCAATTTTTTTTTCAAATAAAATAATAAGCAAAACACCTAATAAATACCCAAATTGTTACTATTTTTATTAGCATATTATCCTTATATTTGTAACCTATTTAAAGGACAAAATAATTAAAACAATAAACAATGAATACAAATATTGAAAAGGTAAGAAATATCCTTTTAGATCTTGATTTCTTAATAATACACGAAGATAAAGATGATGGCATATTCGTAATAAACATGCCTGATAATGGAGTTAACAATCTAATAATAAGCTGTGATGATTCCATTATAATCATGGAACAATTTTTATTTGAAATAAAAAATGAAAGCCTTGAAATGTACAAAAATCTATTAATAAAAAATAGAGATATTATCCATGGGGCTTTTGTATTAGACAAAACAGGTAATAAGGTTATTTTCAGAGACACACTACAAATAGAAAATATTGATAGAAATGAAATTCAGGCCTCAATTAATGCACTGACTGTATTACTAAGTGAATACGCTAACGAAATAATAAATTACTCAAAATAGAATAAAAAAAACGATATGGGAATATTAAATAGAATTTTTAAGATAGGCCAAGCTGAAACCAATTCTGCACTGGATAAGATAGAAGACCCAATAAAGATGACCGAGCAAGGCATTAAGGACTTAAAAAAGGACCTTGACAAAAGCCTTCAAGCAATGGCAGAGATAAAAGCTTTAGAAATCCGCTCTCGTGGCGAAATGAATACAGCTAAAGTTAGAGCTGCTGACTATGAGAAAAAAGCTATGCTCTTATTGCAAAAAGGTCAGAATAGTGAATTAGATGCTACAGAAGCAGACCGATTAGCCTCTGAAGCGTTAATAAAGCAACAAGAGAATAATGAAACAATGCAGCGCGCAAAAAAAGAAGTTGATAAATTGGAAGGAAACATTGCCAATTTAGATTCTGCTGTAAAGAAAATAAGGTCTAGTATTAGTAGTTGGGAAAACGAACTTCGTACTCTAAAAGCACGAGCTAAAGTTAGTTCTGCTACAAAGAAAATAAATAAGCAGATGGCTAATATTGATAGCTCATCTACAGTATCGATGCTAGAGCGCATGAAAGATAAAATAGCAGAAGACGAGGCTCTTGCTGAATCCTATGGTGAAATAGCAAATGAAAGCAAAAGTATTGATGACGAGCTAGATAACGCTCTAGCTAGCGACCCTAAAACTCAAGCAACAGAATCGCTTGCAAATCTGAAAGCTAAAATGGGAATGTAAATTATTATAGTAACACTATAATGATTTTATAAGAAGATAGCATATTACTTATACGGATAAACATTGAATCGTTTAATATTAAAATGGTTTTAGTTTATCAGTATAAGTATTTGTCCTTTTATAATTTTATCAATTAATAGTTTAAATTATGGGATTATTTAGCCGATTTAAGAAAAAAAGAAAACCCAGTTACGACCCTAATAATATTACGGTTGAAGATTTAGCTCAAGGATTTGTTTTTGAATACAATCTAGAAACTTGGGAAATAGTTGAGGAGTATGAATATGATTGGGGTGACAACTTTTACACTAAAGAATTTAAAATTAGTAATGGAAATAAAACTCACTATCTTTCCATTGAAGATGATGATAGTTTAACTATTACACTTACTAATAAAATTAAACTTAGAAGTATAGAAAGTGATGTGGCTGATAGTATTATAAAATTTGCTGAAGCACCTCGTGAAATTATATACAAAAATAAAAAGTACTACTTAGAAAAAGAATCTCCAGGATATTTCAGAAATATTAGCAAAGATGCTAACGACTGGGATGAATTTGTATCGTGGGACTATTATGACGAAAAAGAAGAACTTTATATTTGTATTGAGCAGTGGGATGAAAAAGAATTTGAAGCATCAGCAGGCATAATAATCAAAGAATTTGAGATTTCAAATATTCTACCACGATAACTACTATTATAATTAAAATATAACGGTATTTATAAAAGTCTTTATATAAACAGCACACTGTACAATATTACAAAAATAACTTTAATATATGAAAACACTAAAATTTACTTTAATTGTACTGCTCATATTATTATTGGCTTCATGTGGCTCTAATACAAAGAAATTTGTAAAGAACCCTGTAGACATTATGATAAAAGACATGAGTAATTTGAATTCATTTGTAATAATTCTTTACGATATGGATTATTTTGAGGATGAAAATGCATACAAACATCAATATCAGATATTAAAAGATGATATTGACACAGTAACCTCAGAAACAACTTCTTGGCTTGTTGTAAGCGATGTGTTTTTTAAGCAGCATCAGGAAGATATGGGAATGGAAGTTGCCTCAAAAAAGGACGGAGTAGTTACTAAAGCTGTATCGCCTGCTGGATACTCAAATTATGTTGGTAACGAAAAATATGGAAATTGGCAGCGCAATAGTAGCGGTGGTAGTTTTTGGGCTTTTTATGGGCAATATATGTTTATGAGTCATATGTTCAGAATGAGTATGTTCCCTGTTTCGCATGGATATTACAATAATTACAGAAGCAATTATTATGGCCGCCAAGGCTATTATGGAAATAACGGAGCTCGCACCTATGGGACTTCTAGCGCATACAATAAAAGCAGAACAAACTCTCGATGGAATAAAAGACCATCCTCTTTCAAACAAAATGTAAGAAATAGAGTTAGCCAAAGCACCGCCGCCAAATCGCGTACACGATCAAGATACAGCCAATCGCGTAGCCGATCAAGATCTGGAAGTTATGGTAAATAATTTCATATATAATTTTCGTAATAAACTAATAAAAAGCAAATAAGATGACTGATACAAATATAGATTACATATTAGAACCAGCTATTTATATGATAGTTACATTTATAATGTTTGTAATTGGTAAATATATTTACCAATTATTTCATCCGAAAATTAATGTCAAAAACGAATTAGTTATAAAGGATAACCTAGCTTTTGCTATTGCTCATACCGGCTATTTTATCGGCTTACTAATTGCCATAGGAAGTGCTATTGTTGGCCCATCTCACGGACTTATAATAGACCTTATTGATATTGTTGTTTATGGATCTTTAGCTATTATTCTTCTAAATATTTCTACAATTATTAATGATAAATTAATCCTTAATAAATTTGATGTTAGAAAAGAGATAATAGAAGACAAAAATGAAGGCACTGGTGCTATTGAAGGCGCAAGTGCTATTGCTGCGGGGCTTATTATTTATGGTTCGGTAAGTGGCGAGACTGACTATTTAGCATTTGGAGTATTCACATCGGTAGCTTTTTGGTTAATAGGTCAGGCAATAATGATTTTAACTGCCTGGGTTTATAACCTTATAACATCTTTTGATGTACACGAACAAATAGAAAAAGACAATGTAGCCGTGGGTGTTGGTTTTGCAGGTGCTATAATAGCCATTGCAAACCTTATTAGATTTAGCTTAATGGGCGATTTTATTGATTGGACAAGCTCTCTTACAAAGATTGCAGCTTATGTAATAATTGGCTTTGTATTTTTAATAATAACACGATTTATAGCAGACAAAGTTCTATTGCCAGGGCAAAAACTTACTGACGAATTAATAAATCAAGAGAAACCAAATGTAGGCGCAGGAATCATTGAAGCCTTTGCATATATTGGTGGTTCAATACTAATAACATGGTCACTATAAATGCTTAAATCTAATATTCTAAAATTAGCCCTTTTTGCTACAGGCCTTTCAGGAATTGTTGCAGAATATATACTAGGCACTTTAGCAACATACCTTTTGGGAAACTCTGTTGTGCAGTGGACTATGATTATTTCTGTAATGATGTTCTCCATGGGACTTGGCAGTAGATTTACAAGGCATATCGAAGGTAATTTATTGGCGAAGTTTATTATTATTGAATTTGCTCTTTCAATATTTGTTTCCTATACTTCTGTGTTAGCATATACTACGGCAGCATTATCTGAATATGCTGGTTTTGTAATCTATTCACTAAGTATAATAATTGGAATCTTTATTGGAATGGAAATTCCCATTGTGATACGCTTAAATGATGAATTTGAGAAACTACAAATAAATGTATCCTCAGTAATTGAAAAAGATTATTATGGAAGCCTTCTGGGAGGAGTATTTTTTGCTTTTATAGGCCTACCCTATCTTGGCTTAACATATACACCTTTTGTGCTTGGAATGGTAAATCTTATTATTGCCATTATGCTAATGTTTTTTCTCAAAGATGGACTTGGTAGCCTTAGAAAAATACTTAATATATCTGCTATTGGAGTTATTTCATTAATAATAATAGGAGCTATTTTTGCGAAGCCTATTATTTTATTTGGAGAGCAGCATAAATATAAAGACTTAATAGTATATCAAGAGCAATCGCAGTATCAGAAGATTGTGATTACAAAATGGAAAAATAATCACTGGCTATATCTTAATGGTAATCACCAGCTTAGCTCGTTAGATGAAGTAATGTACCATGAACCTATTGTGCACCCAATTATGAAACTAGCAAAGTATCCTCAAAGTATTTTGGTTATGGGAGGTGGAGACGGTTGTGCTGTTCGCGAAATATTAAAATATAATTCAGTAAAGAATATCACTTTGGTAGATTTAGACCCTGCAATGACTAATTTGGGAATGAATAATGAGATTCTTCGCAAAATGAATAAATCATCATTTCATAATTCTAAGGTAAAAATTATAAATCAGGATGGATACCAATATTTAGATACTACTAATGAGTATTATGATGTAATAATAGTTGATTTGCCCGATCCACGCACAGTGGAGCTTGGTAGATTATATTCTTATGAATTTTACCAATTATGTAATAAGCATCTTCGTAAAAACGGCTTAATGATTACTCAAGCAGGAAGCCCATATTTTGCAACAAATGCTTTTCGTTGTATTGATAAAAGCATGGACGAAGCTGGGTTTGCAACTCTTGCTATGCACAATCATATTATTACTTTAGGAGAATGGGGTTGGATATTAGGAGCAAAAAATATAAGTAAAGAAAAACTGCTGCAAGAAGCTAAAAGTATTAGTTTTGTAGATATAGAAACAGAGTGGATAAATAATGAATCGATGCAATTAATGACTTCTTTTGGTAAGAATATATATCCTAATACAATAGATTCTGTAAAAATTAATAAAATTCACGACCCCGTACTTTATAAATATTATCTGGATGGAAATTGGGATTTATATTAACGATTATTTAAGAAAATGAAAGCAATAATATATAATTATAAAATATGGATTAATGAAATTGAGCCTAAAAAATTAGTCCCTATTCTCAATGAACTTTTGCATAAGTCTGATTATAAAGTTCTTAATTTTGTAGAACACAATTTTTCTCCACAGGGCTATACCTGCTTATGGCTATTAGCAGAAAGTCATCTAGCATTGCACACATTCCCAGAAGAAAATAAATCATATATTGAATTAAGCAGTTGTAATGAGATAAATAATCAGAGCTTTATAGCAAAAATAAATTCTTGGATTAAGGAGAAGGGGTTGGAATCAAAATCAGCAAAACAGCAAATAACAAAACCATAATTTATGTTTTCTAAAAAAACAAATTTAATAATCACCATAATTGGATTTCTATTATTCATCATGTTTTCGTGGCTATTATTAAGCTTTGAAAAAGGTGATGAAACAGGGAGTATCAAAAGCATTAGTGATGTATTATGGTATGCCATTATAACTCTTACTACGGTAGGTTATGGCGACTATTTTCCGGTTACACAAGGAGGCAAAATTATATCATTATTTTTTGTGATTTCAAGCCTTGGCGTATTAGGTTTTTTCATTAGTAGATTAACAAATAAAATTCAAAATCATATGGAACTTAAAAAGAACGGACATTTTGGAACAAATTTCGAAAATCATTTTGTAATATTCGGATGGAATACTTTTGGACAATATGTTGTAGAACAGATAATTAAAGCAAATAGTAAAGTTGCTATTATTACTGACAAAAAGAAAGATGTTGATATTATTAGCAATACTTATTCCGATGATAACTTATTTGTTCTTTTCTCCGATTATAAAAATTTTGAAGAAATAAAGAAGGCTAATGTTGATAAAGCTTCAACTTTATTTGTTAATTTTAATAGCGACACCGACACTTTAGTTTATTTGGTAAATCTAAAGAAACACTTTCCGGATATTAATTATGTAGTATCATTAAACAACCCTGACCTTAAAGAAACTTATAAAACCATAGGCACAACATATGTTATTTCCAAGAATGAGATCGCATCAAAACTTGTTGCTAGTTATATTTTTGAACCCGATGTGGCTGAGTTTACAGAAGACATAATTGCAACTTCAGATATAGATGATGAATTTGACTTTCTACAATACGAAGTTACGGCTACAAATCCGTATTTAGGAATGAAATATATAGATGTATTTATTGCTGCAAAAAAAGAACTTAATGCTATTGTATTAGGCCTTAGCAGTAATGTTAGTGGAAAGAGGATTCTTCATAAAAACCCTAAAGACGATACCACTATTAATAAAGGTGATTATATCCTTATTATTTCGGATGGTAATAGCAAAAAGCAAGTTGAGAGCACATTTGGAGTAAAAGAAGGAAGGCGTTATTAACAAGCTAAATCAATCAATTTTTCTTAGCCAAATAATTATAAAAATTACTCATAAATAGCCTACCTTTGCACTCGCAAAAAATAGGCATATTAGAAATGTATTGATCTATTTATTGAATACATTAATTAGAATAAAACAATATAAATTATGAATAAAGATACGATACTAGGTTTCTTTTTTATTTTCTTGATTTTGGTAGGCTACTCATGGTATGTGGCGCCTTCTGAACAAGAGATTGCACAACAACAAAAAGAATTGGCAAGTCAAGATTCATTACGCGAAATTCAGAAAGAGCAATCAAGAATTGCAGAAACTGATCGCAAAATGATGAAAGCTGCTGATGATGTTGAACAACAGAATACCATTGCAGAACCCGTAACTGATGACACTTCTCTTAACAAAATGCAAATACAGAAGTTTGGTAGTTATGCAGCAGTTAGTAAGGGCGAAGAGAAAGAATATACAATTGAAAACAATAAAATAAAGCTAAGAATATCTACAAAAGGTGGTAATATTACTTATGCCGAACTAAAAGACTATCATACATACGACAGCCTCCCACTAGTGCTTTTTGATAAAAATACTGCTAGTATAAGCTATAGACTTAATGATAAGCAAGTGGAAACAAAATCATTGTATTTTCAACCTATTGTAAAAGACGGTGACGATTTAGAAGATAGCGTATTTGTAAAAGATGGTGAGACATATAGTTTTGCTATGCGCATATATCCTAATGATGATAATGGAAATATCCTTAAAGATAAATACTTAGAATTTGCATACACAATTACTGGTGATGATTATATGATTGATTATAATCTTAATATGCAAGGCATGGCTAATTATGTTGCTCCTGGATATAATGATATCCCATTATATTTGAATATGAATATGATGACTCAGGAAAAAGATGCAATACAGGAAGCTAAGCAAACAGGTATCTTATATCGCTATCAAGGAGAGGACGAAAGTGTAGACGAGCTATCATTAACATCTATTGATGAAGAAAAAGAATCTCTTTCTACTAAAGTAAAGTGGATTTCTTTCAAACAACAATTCTTTGCATTTACAATTATTGCAGAAGATCATTTTGCTAAAGCTGAGATTGTTCAAAAAGGTGATGAATCTCCTAGCAACCCTAAGTTTTTAAAGAGTATGCGTGCTGATATAAGCATCCCTCTTTCTAGTAATTCAGATTTTCAGTCAGTTCCAATGCATATGTATATGGGGCCTAATAAATACGATATACTTCGTAAATACAATCTAGATTTGGAACGCCAAATTCCACTTGGATGGGGAATATTTATTCTTCATTGGATCAATAGGTTTGTAACTATCCCTGTTTTTAATTTTTTAAGTGGCTTTGGGTGGAATTATGGTATTATTATCCTTGTTCTTACAATTCTACTAAAAATTGTACTCTTCCCTATTGCATATAAAACATATATGTCGTCGGCAAAAATGAGAGTTCTAAAACCTGAGATTGATGAATTGGGAAAGAAATATCCTAATAAGGATGACTCAGTGAAGAAGCAACAAGCAACAATGTCGTTATACAAAAAAGCTGGAGTTAATCCTATGGCAGGTTGTGTACCAATGTTATTGCAGATGCCTATTCTTTTTGCTTTATTCCGCTTCTTTCCTGCGGCTATAGAGTTGCGTCAGCAAAGTTTCCTTTGGGCAGATGACCTTTCTGCTTACGATTCAATATTTGAATGGTCTGCACAAATTCCATTACTTAGTACATTCTATGGTAATCACATAAGTTTATTCACTCTATTGATGACAGTATCTACTATCTTCTATACTAAGATGAATAATCAGATGATGAGCTCATCGCAACAAATGCCCGGTATGAAAACCATGATGTATTTGATGCCAATTATGTTCTTAGGATTCTTTAATAATTACGCTTCAGGACTAAGTTATTACTATTTCTTAGCCAACGTTATTACTTTTAGTCAAATGTATCTTATGCGTCGCTGTGTTAATGAAGACGAAATACGATCTAAGTTAGAAGCAAATAAGAAGAAGCCTACTAAGAAGTCAAAATTTCAATCTAAAATTGAAGAAATGGCTAAACAAAAAGGATATCAACAAAAGAAATAGTATTTCTTTTAGCAATATATCAAAAGCCCTAAGAATTTAATTTCTTTAGGGCTTTT
>JAOZSY010000006.1:12496-28084 GCA_029939445.1 Bacteroidales bacterium | reverse complement strand
ATAGTGAAATTAAATTATTATAATTAAATAATGTAAAATATATTATTATTAATGTCCTTAACAAGAAATAATCGGTAACATATGTTACAGTTAATTGTGGATTGAATTTTTATCTTTGGGTATTCAAATACTCAAATATAGGAAATATGGATATAAAGAGACGTGATTTTATTAAAGGTTCTGCTGTAGCTAGTATTGCTGCTGCCATTGGAATAAGTATTCCTAAAAACACACTTGCTGCAACAGCTAAAACAAGTGGCGATTGGAAGTGGGATAAAGCAGTTTGTCGTTTCTGTGGAACAGGCTGTGGAATTATGATTGCAACAAAAGATGATAAAATTGTTGCTGTAAAAGGAGACCCTGCTGCACCAGTAAATCGTGGCCTAAATTGTATTAAGGGTTATTTTAATGCTAAGATAATGTACGGTGCAGATAGGTTGCAAAAACCACTAATGAGGGTCGATAGTCAAGGTAATTTTAGTAAGAATGGTGATTTTAAACCAATAAGTTGGAAGCGAGCTTTTGATGAAATGGAAGTGCAGATAAAAAAATCGCTTAAAGAACTTGGTCCTACTGGTATTGGAATATTTGGCTCAGGTCAGTATACTGTTCAAGAAGGTTATGCTGCTGTAAAACTTATTAAAGCAGGTTTTAGATCTAATAATATTGATCCTAATGCGAGACATTGCATGGCATCAGCAGTAGCTGGCTTTATACAGACATTTGGTATCGATGAGCCTTCTGGAAGTTATGATGATATAGAATTAACTGATACAATAATTACTTGGGGAGCTAATATGTCAGAAATGCATCCTATACTTTGGTCAAGGGTAACTGATAGAAAACTTACTAATCCTGATAAAGTTAAAGTTGTTAATCTTACGACATTTACAAATAGAACTTCTGATTTAGCAGATACTGAAATAGTTTTTAAACCAAATACCGATTTAGCATTGTGGAATTATATTGCTAGGGAGATTGTTTATAATCATCCTGAATCAATAGATCAAGCTTTTGTGGATAAATATATGGTCTTTGCAACAGGTCATGCTGATATAGGATATGGTATGAGAAAGCCAGATCATCCAAGTTTTACAGATTTAGAAAGGGAAACAGTAAAGCATCAGGTTGCTAAGAAAATTTCTAAGGATGAAGCCGTTTCTCTTAAATATCTTGGATATAAAGAAGGTGATATAATGGAAATGAAGCATGCTAAGGCTGCCGGTAAGCACTGGATTATTTCTTTTGCAGAGTTTAAAAAAGCTTTAGATCCTTATACTTTGGATTATGTTGCGGGGGTTTCAAAGGGAGATCCTGATGAAAGTCTTGAGGGTTTTAAATCCAAATTAAAAATGCTAGCAGATTTATATATCGAAAAAAATAGAAAAGTAGTATCATTTTGGACAATGGGTATGAATCAACATACGCGTGGTACATGGGTGAATGAACAAGCCTATATGGTTCACTTTTTACTTGGTAAACAAGCAAAGCCAGGTAATGGGGCATTTAGTTTAACAGGTCAACCATCGGCATGTGGAACAGCACGTGAGGTCGGTACTTTTTCGCATAGATTACCAGCCGATATGGTTGTAAATAATCCTAAACATAGGGCAATAGCGGAAGGTATATGGAAATTGCCAAAAGACACTTTAAATCCTAAAGTAGGTTCGCATGTAATGAAAATACATAGAGATGTTGAAGATGGAAAAATAAAGTTTATTTGGGTTCAAGTTAATAATCCATATCAAAATACTGCAAATGCAGATCACTGGATAAAGTCTGCTCGTAAGGCTGATAATTTTATTGTAGTAAGTGATGGATATCCTGGTATTTCAGCAAAAGTTGCGGATTTGGTTTTGCCTTCTTCTATGATTTATGAGAAGTGGGGAGCCTATGGAAATGCAGAACGAAGAACTCAACATTGGAAGCAACAAGTTACACCAGTTGGTGATTCAATGCCTGATGTATGGCAGATTGTAGAACTTTCAAAACGATTTAAATTAAGAGAAGTTTGGGGCGAACAGAATATTCCTGGAATGGATAAGCCATTGCCAGATGTGTTGCCAAATATTAGTGAGTTAGGATATAACCCTAATAGTACATTATACGATGTGTTATTTGCAAATGATTATGCTAAATCATTTGATGCGAATGACCCAATAGGTGCAGATACTCTAAATACAGAAGTGCTTGGCGATAAGCGTAATGTTATAGGTGCTGACGATAAACCATGGAAAGGTTATGGCTTCTTTATTCAGAAATACTTATGGGAGGAGTATCGTAAATTTGGTGAAGGTCATGCGCATGATTATGCTGATTTTGATACTTATCACAAGGTAAGAGGATTAAAATGGCCTGTTGTAAATGGGAAAGAAACAAATTGGAGATTTAATTCTAAATACGACCCATATGCTCGTAAAGAAGGAATTGGAGATTTTGCTTTTTATGGCAAAGCACTTAAAAAGTTGCCTGTAGGTAATCTTCAAGGACCTGATATGAGTAAACCAAAAGAAGGATTAACTAATAAGGCTAAAATATTCTTTAGACCATATATGGAGCCTCCAGAAGTTCCTTCAAAGGAGTTCCCTTTCTGGCTTTCAACAGGTAGAGTATTAGAGCATTGGCATAGTGGAACAATGACTATGCGAGTGCCAGAGCTATATAGAGCAGTGCCAGAAGCATTATGTTATATGCATCCCACTGATGCAAAAAGAAATAATATAATGCAAGGAGATAAAGTTTGGGTTGAGTCGCGTAGAGGTAGGGTGAGAGCCCATGTTGATACGCGAGGTAGAAATCGTCCACCACAAGGATTGGTTTATGTTCCTTGGTTTGATGAGAAAGTGTTTATTAATAAGGTTTGCTTGGATGCAACTTGCCCTATTTCTAAACAAACAGACTTTAAGAAAAGTGCTGTAAAAGTATATAAAGTTGTTTAATTAATGAATAAAGAAGATCATGCAATGGCAACGCGAAGAGAAGCAGTAAAAAATGTGGTTAAAGGTGTCGGTTATTTTTCACTCGGTGGTTTAGCATGGGGAGGTTTTATAAAGGAATCAAAATCGGTAGATTTTGTTCTTCGTCCTCCTGGGGCTATACAAGAAAAGGACTTTGTAAAGGCATGTATAAAATGCGGTCTTTGTGTGAATGCTTGTCCATATGATACTCTTGACTTAGCTACGATACAGTCTTCAACAGTTACAGGAACTCCATTTTTCAAAGCACGAGAAGTGCCTTGTTATATGTGTCTTGATGTGCCTTGCCTACCACCTTGCCCAAGTGGAGCTTTAGATGTTAATCTTTTGAAAAATGATTCTGAAGAGATGGATATTAATAAGGCAAAAATGGGATTGGCAGTTATTAATAAGGAAACTTGTGTTGCCTTTTGGGGGATACAATGCGATGCTTGTTACAGAGCTTGCCCATTAATTGATGATGCAATTATTGTAAAAACTAAACGCAATGAGCGAACAGGGAAGCATGCATATTTAATTCCAGAAGTATCAGCTGATTCTTGTACAGGTTGTGGTTTATGCGAACATGCTTGTATTACAGAGTTGCCAGCAATTAAAGTGTTTCCTAGAAGCATGGTTATGGGTAAAGAAGGTAGCCATTATATTAAAGGGTGGGATGCTGATGATGAAAAGAGACTTAATGATATTAAAAAAGTTGAAAAGTACTCTGAGGATAATTCAGGTGCAATAGATTACTTAAACAATAGCGACGATTTATTTACTGATGATTAAAAACTATAAGATATTAATATTGCGTAGAATAGTGCAATTAGCAATCATGATTTTGTTTGTTGGTAGCTCTATTTATGGGTGGAAAATACTTGATGGCAACTATAGTACTGCTGATGTATTAGGCGTTTTTCATTTGAGCGATCCATATTCAGTTTTGCAGATATTGGCAAGTGGTTTTATTCCAGCATCCTCAGTATTAATAGGAGCGATAATAATTACCTTATTCTATTTTGTCTTGCGAGGACGTATGTTCTGTTCATGGGTTTGCCCATTAAATTTTATTACGGATTCTGCAGAATGGATAAGGGAAAAGCTACATATTCAACCACTTATAAAGAGTAAGGATGTTAATAGAAATATGCGTTATTATGTATTATTAATGGGTTTAATTCTTTCTGCAATATTTGGATTTGCAGCTTTTGATGTTATTAATCCAATAAGTATGTTGCATAGAGCTATCATTTTTGGCTCATTATCAGGTCTATTTGTAGTCCTATTTATATTTTTCTTCGACTTGTTTATTCTTAAACATGGATGGTGTGGACATATTTGTCCTGTAGGTGCTTTTTATTCTTTTGTTGGTAAATGGGGGATACTCAAGGTGTTTCATAAGCATGAGAATTGTACTGATTGTATGAAATGTAAGCTTGTATGCCCAGAGGTACAGGTGCTTGATATAATAGGACTTAAAACGGATAATATAAAAATGGGTGCCTGTACCAACTGTGGTGCATGTATAGATGTATGCAATGATGATGCTTTAGAATTTAAGATTACAATTAAATAAAAAATAGAACTTAATAAATATATAAACTATGAATAAATTTTTAATCTCAGTTAGCCTTATATCAATTTTAGGGTTTTGGTCTTGTTCTTCAGATGTAAGTGAAATAGAGACTATAAATAATGATACAAAATTAGGATTAATAGATTCTGATGTTAAAAAGAATGCTGATGACCTGACAAGCATGCCTACATATACAGATAATGCTCCAGGATTGTCAGAAAGAGTGGATAGAGCATTTGAGAATGCACCACCTATGATTCCACATAGTGTAGAAGGATTAGTTCCAATTACTATGAGTGTAAATACATGCACCACCTGCCATTTGCCTGATGTTGCTGTTACAATGGAGTCAACTGCTATGCCTGAATCTCATTTTACAAATTATAGACCTGAAGTTCATCTTACTGATGGGACCTATGATGTTGCAACTAATAAAAATGTAACTCAAGAGAGTTTGCAAGGGAAGCTTAATATGGCTAGATATAATTGCACTCAGTGTCATGTAACACAAGCAAATGTAGACCTTGCTATTGAAAATACATTTAGAGCTGTTTACCGTAAATCTGACTTAAGTGTCAAATCTGATTTAAGCGATAATATTACTGAAGGTGTAAAATAAATATGAGGATAATCGTACTTTTTGTTTTCGTGTTATTATTAGGGTATAGTTTAAATGCTCAAAAAGTAATTGCTACCTCAGCTCCAGTAAATGATTTTGTCATTGATGGGGAGAATATTATTGTCTCTACAACGGATGGAACTATAGAGGTGTATAATATTGCTGGTAAAAATATGCTTTATAAGGTCCAATATAAAAAGACAAAAGACTTTGCTGGTGATTTATTTGATACTGAAGTTTTTAAAATAGTTAAAGTTGGAAGTGCAATTATTGCTGTTGCAAGAGGAGAGAATGGCTTTAATAATATTTATACGATAGCGAATAAAAAAATTAATCTATTAATTTCAGGGAGTGAAATTAAGTCTGTTGTTGTTGATATTGCTGTTTCGGATGATAATATGCTTCTATTGGGATTATTGAGTAATGAATTAGTAAAATATGATATAGTAGCAAGAAAAGTAGTTTACCGTAAGCAGATTAGTAATTATGCTTTTTCGGCGATGTGTACTGATGAGAAAGGAGAGTTTGTATTTGCAACCGACGAAAGTGGGGTAGTTCATAAAGTTAAAGTTTCAACAGGAGAATTAATAGAGAATTATAAAGGACAAAATGTCGATAATGTATTATGTATTGATTATTCAAAAGGGGTTGTAGTATGTGGTGGTAAAGATAGACGTATCTCCACATATAATATCTATATGAATAAAGGATCTCATTTTGATACAGGTAAATTTATTACTACTGTAGCGATTAGTCCCTCCGGAGAAAAAATAGTTTGGTATGATACCGAAACAAATAATTTGGAATTGATTTCTTTAAGTAATAATAAGGATATAAAACAATTGCAAGGACATATATCTATGGTGAATAAAATAGAATTTGTTTCTGAAACAAAGATAGTAAGTGCAGGCATTGATAATAAAGTGCTTTTTTGGACTTTAAAATAGTTGTATTTATTAATTGAATTTAAGTTATAAGAAAAACAATAAGAATGAATATATCAGGGATATTAGTACAAACAAGGCCAGAAAGGGTTGTTGGTTTGGTTGAAGAAATTAAGGCTTCTGACATATGTGAGTATCATCTTCACGACGAACTGGGAAGGATAATAGTAACATTAGAAGAGGAAAATACAGAAAAGGAGATAGAAAAATTAAAGCTGTTGCAAAAGCTCAAGGGTGTAATTGCAGCTGATATGATGTATTCATATAGTGAAGAAGAGCTTGATGGTTTGCGCGACGACATTGAAAAAGGAGGGGAAATACCAAATTGGTTGAATGACCCTAATGCCGAAGCAAAGGATATTACTTATAATGGCGATTTGAAGAAGAAGTACTAATCAGTTAAGATTTAAGTTATACTATATTTATATATAAAGGCTAATTGTGTAAATTAATACTTTATTTTTGTATAAAATTTAAAACAATAATATGAGAGTCTTTTTTTTAGTATTTATTATATCAGTTTTTACTTTAAATATCGCAATAGGTCAGAATGTAAGAGCTTATTTAGGATATAATGAGTTTTATTCTCCAAAGGATGGACAATACCTTCAAGCTTATATTAACATACAAGGTAGAAGTTTACAGTGGAATATTGTTAATGATAAATACATTTCAAAGGTTGAACTAACAGTAGTTTTTAAGTTGAATACTGAGATTATTGCATTTTCTAAAGATGTAATTAATAGCGAAGTGAAAGATTCTTTAGAAATGAATCAGGTCTTTATGCACACCAATAATTACTTACTTAAAAATGGTAATTATATAATTGAAATAAAGATTGATGATCTTAATGATACTTCAAAAGCTGTATTTTCTACCTCAAATTTTATGATAGATAATCCTATTGATAGTGTTTATACTTCATCTTTAGAGATTTTTAGTAAAATACAAAAAACAGATTCTAATGGTCCCAATGTTAAGAGTGGTTTTAAATTAACTCCAAATATTTATCGTTATTTTGGAAAGAAAGATAGTGTTCTTCAGTTTTATTCCGAAATATATAATACTGATAAAAAGTGGGGAGAGGAATATGCTTTCTTGGCAACATATTATATTCTAGATAATGTATCTTTAGAAGAAGTTACAAAATATCGTAGATATAAGAGGATGAATTCAAAGTCTGTAGCGGTGTTAATGGGGAATATGGATATTAGTAAGTTATCTAGTGGAAGTTACAGCCTTATACTTGAGATTAGAGATAGAAATAATAACTTAGTAGCTACGCAAGATTACTTTTTTAAAAGAAATAATTCTGAAGTGAAAGTAGATATTGATGAAGTTGAGGATGTTGATATATCACAAACCTTTGTTGAATTAATAAGAGGTAAGGATACACTTATCAATGTTATTAGAACATTTAAGCCAATAGCATCTGTTCAAGAAGAGAATTTGGCAAATACTGTTATTAGGGGTGATGATGAATATGTGATGAGGCAATATATTTATAGCTTTTGGGAAAAGAGAAATTTTAATGACCCTTTTAAAGCCTTTAAAAATTATATGGTACGTATAAAGAAATGCGATAAATTATATAGTTCAACTATTAAAAGGGGATACGAAACTGCAAGAGGTAGAGTGTATATGCAGTATGGTGAAGCTAATTCAATAGCTAGAGAATATAATGACCCTGCGGCATACCCATACGAAATATGGCATTATTATGAAGCCCGAAGACAGCGTAATATAAAATTTATTTTTTATAATACGGATTTAATATCCAATGAATTTGAATTATTGCATTCTACTGCAGCAGGAGAAAGAAGTGATTATCAGTGGCGACTGAGACTACGCCGTGATCAAAATTTCCATTCTATTGATGATGCCGGTTCAACAGAAGATGACTGGGGAAGTCAGTATAATGACTTATACGAATTGCCAAGATAAAGTCAAATTTAGTTAGTAATACCTAATAATTCTATTTTAAACTCTGAGATTAGGAATTCATTATTCGAGATATTTACTATAGATAATTTATAATCACCTGTTATAGTATGAGGCTTTGGGAGCCTATAAGTATAGTTATTTATTCGTGATTGATTTGGTAATAAAGGTATTTCATTAATTTTAAATTGAGTTAATAATATCTCATCTGTTGTATTGGTTTTATGACTAATTCGCCAATATACTTTGGATAAATCATTTTCAAGTTTATTAATTTTACATGAAAATATTAGAAAAGAAGATTTATAATTAATAAGTTTATTGGCGTCAATTATATATTCAAAACTTTGCTTACTTGATAAGTTATCTGTGTTTTTTACGGAATCCTTAAGAATTGTAATAGGTTTAGATTTGTGATATTGAATAATATCGTTATTGCCTCCAAGAATTAGTTTGTTTTCATTTCCATATTTACAAAAAGTGTATCTATACTTTTCGTAATTCATATCATAGGGGCTAATAATCTGATAATAGTATTGATAACTTTGGAAAATATTAGTGAGGATTAAGATGCTAGCAATAATCATTGTTAATTGCCTCCACCTTAATTTCATTTTATTTAGGGATATTGCAAAAAGCAATAGAAAGAAAACTAAGAATTCTATCATTACTCTACTTCCAAAACTATCGCCATAATACCAATTCCACCACGATGATAGAGCGTAAATTATTATAGCAATAAATACACCTGCTAGTAAAAGGGTTTTTGTGTTTTTAAAATGTATTATTATAAATATAGCTATAGATAATAATGCTATGGGGGTGTATATAAAAAGTCCTTTTCTAAAACTAAATAAGAAATCAAATACTTTAGGATTTGAGAAATAGAACCCCTCATTGGCATACGGCCATATAAATAGATTGCCAGTTTGTGCAGACCATATAAATGATTGAATAGAAATTATGGAAGAAAATACTATGAAGAAAGTGATATAGCTTTTTAGATTGTATTTCTTCAATTTAATTAATATATTGCTTGTGAGAAAAGGAATTGCAAATAGAATTAATATATTTATTGGTCTTATTAAGACAATAATAGCAAGTAATGCTGCGAGAACTATTATGTTCAGCTTGCTACTAAAATTTGTTTCTTTAATTTTATATAAGAAAATACTTATAAAACTAAAAGAATAGACATGCGACATTGAGGGTTCAATTAATGTATAATATCCCAGATTTGTGCCAAAGAATAATGCAAATAGTGAAAATATTTTAACTTTTGGATCAATCTTATAAAGTGTTAGTAATTTAATAAAAGCTAATAAGCCAATTAATGCATAGAATAACGCGGCAAGACTTATTGCTTTCTGATAATATTCGGAATATAAATCAAGAGTCTTATTCTCTCTAGAATGAAATAAATATACAGGCATTACAAATGGGCTAATAACTAATGCCGTTCCAATAAAGTACTTATTGACAACACTGTCATTTGTGGTTTTCTGAAGAAAGCTAGAGTTTTCTATTTGTTTTCCGATATCTCCATTTATTATTGAAGGGATATAATTGTAATAACCTATTCCGTCACTTTTAATAATATTCTGATAATTATCACCAGAATAGCCATTCCATCTAATAATATATAAAAATATTATTGAGAAGATGCCAATAAATATTATTGCAAGTTTTGAGTTTGAGTTATGTAGAAAGTTTAATGTCAATTATATTTAAGTTTTATGGATTTTCTATTTCTTAAGTTGTTTTATATTATTTTTATAATGATAATATTATCGAGTCAGATTATATGTATTTTTGGCTTCATTGTATTAATAGCTTATTTTTTAATTTAAAAAAAAGGCGGCTAGTACAAAGTTTTGTGTGGAAACAAATATATGAAAAAAGTAGCCACATAATCATTCAAAAATTGACAGCTTAATATAGAAATTTTTCAATATGATTAGTAGATTAATAAATTCTTCATTTTTTAAGGGTTATGATAAGAATATAATAAGAGAGATATTAAATGCAGCAAAATATAATATATCAAATTATGAAAAAAATGAAATTATATATAGTTGTGGAGATAAGGTGGAAGGTTTATTGATTGTAATAAAAGGAAATATACGAACAGAAATGCTTGATTCTGCTGGAAACACATTCAGAATGGAAGATATATTTATCAATCAGGTTTTAGGTCCAGGATTTCTTTATGGTGATAATAACTCTTTTCCTGTAGATGTTATTGCTAATGTTGAATCTTCAATAATGTGCATTCGTAAAGAGTCATTTGAGTTTTTATTGTCAAGGTATCCTCACCTAATGGTTAACTATCTTGATCTAATTTCTAATAAAACACAATTCTTAGCAAATAAGATTAAGAATGTTTTTCTTCAACCTATTGAAGGTAAAATTGCCATATACTTATTGTCGCAAATAAAGTCAAAAAATTCATTAAAATTTGTGATGGATAATAACCAAACATGGCTTGCAGAGCGGTTTAATGTTGCAAGACCTTCTGTTGCACGTGTATTTAAGTTAATGAGGGATAAAGGTATTATATCAACTAATGGTAAGGAGCTTATAGTGCTTAATGCCGAAAAATTGCGAGAATGTATTTGTTAATGTCGTATTATTGGTAATAAAAAAAGCTAAAACTTAATGTAATAAATAAATACTACTTTAAATTTTAGCCTTAAGATATAATCAAATTATAATATTCTATTTCGCCTTTTGGATTTCCTTAACAATTTTCTGTCCACTTTCAATGGCCGTTTCGTTCATAGGAATAAGGTGATGATAACGTTCTGGTAAAGATTTCTTTAATCCTTTTATTACGTTTTCTAGTTCTACAATAGGCTTAATTTTTAGATAAGCACCAAGGACTACCATATTAAATGATTTTCCAACTTTTAAGCGAGCAGCTTCTGCTGCCGCTTCAACCTGGAAAATATTAATATCAGTACGAGTTGGGTGTTTCATAATGCCATTTGGATCATATAATAGAACTCCGCCTGGCTTTACAGTCTCTTCAAACTTGTCCATTGATTGTTGGTTAAGAATAATTGCTGTATCATAAGCATTCAATACTGGCGAATTTATTCTATCATCGCTAAGAATTACCGTTACATTGGCAGTTCCACCACGCATTTCAGGACCATAAGCTGGCATCCAACTTACTTCTTGATCTTGCATAATTCCAGAATAAGCAAGGATTTTACCCATTGAAAGTACTCCTTGGCCACCAAAACCTGCAATAATTATTTCTTCTGTCATGATTTTCTTTCTTAAAAAAGTTTTACTTACTAACTAATTCACCATCAACTTTTATGTCTCCAAGTGGGTAGTATGGGAACATGTTTTCTTCCATCCATACGTTAGATGCTCTAGGCTCCATTTTCCAACCAGAATTACAATTAGATACAATTTCTACAAAACAAAGTCCTTTGTTTTCATATGATTGTTCAAATGCTTTTCTGATAGCTTTCTTAGCTTTACGCACTCCACCTGGGGTATGTACAGCTTGGCGAGACACAAAGTGAACGCCAGGAAGTTGAGCAATTAGCTCAGTCATCTTAAGTGGGTGCCCCATTGTTCCTACGTCACGGCCGTTAGGCGATGTTGACGACTTCATTTGTGGAAGGGTAGTAGGAGCCATTTGACCGCCTGTCATTCCATAAATACCATTATTAACAAAAATAATAACAATATTTTCTCCACGGTTACATGCATGAATAGTTTCTGCAGTACCAATAGCTGCTAAGTCACCATCTCCTTGATAGGTGAATACGTGCTTTGAAGGCCATAAACGCTTAACAGCTGTTGCCAATGCTGGTGCACGACCGTGAGCTGCTTGCTGCATATCTATATTCATAAACTCATACGCTAATACAGAACAACCTACTGGAGCAATTCCAATAGTATCCTTAATAGCATCCAAATCATCTAATACTTCCATAGTAATACGGTGGGCTGTACCGTGTCCGCAACCTGGGCAGTAGCTCAACTCCTTGTCTGTCATGGAGCTAGTCTTTTTATATACTAAATTTTCTGCTTTTATAATTTCCATAGTGTATCCTCCTACATAAAGTGCTTTTCGAAAGCGATTAATACTTCATCCGGAGTAGGAATTACTCCTCCCGAACGTCCAAAATGTATTGCTGGAATTTTTCCGTTAAGATTTAACTGAACATCCTCTATCATTTGACCTTCACTCATTTCTACTACTAGAATTCCTTTCTTGGTTTCACCATATTCAGCAATCTTAGCTTTTGGGAAAGGCCATAATGTAATTGGGCGCATAAGGCCAAGTTTAATGCCTTTTTCACGTGCTAATTGTACTGTTTTCTGACAAATACGAGCAGATGTACCATAAGCTACAATAATATGCTCTGCATCTTCACAGTTAATTTCTTCGAACATAATTTCATTCGCTTCAATTTCTGCATATTTTGCTTGTAAATGCTTATTATGATCCTCTAATCGCTCTGGAATAAGATCAAGAGATGTAATAATATTACGCTCACGATCAGCAGTTTTTCCTGTAGTAGCCCAAGAGCCATACTTCTCAATAACCTGCTCGTCTGTTAAGCGCTCTTCTTGCTCAAACAATTCCACCTTCTCCATCATCTGACCAATTGCTCCGTCAGAAAGGATTAGTGCAGGTATGCGATATTTAAAAGCTATGTCAAAAGATTTTTTCACAAAATCTGCTGATTCTTGAACACTAGAAGGAGCTATTACAAATAATTTGTAATCTCCATGTCCACCACCTTTTACTGATTGAAAATAATCAGATTGTGCTGGTTGGATATCTCCTAGTCCTGGTCCACCTCTTACTACGTTGATAACAACGCATGGAAGTTCAGCACCTGCTAAGTATGATAAGCCTTCTTGCTTCAAACTAATTCCAGGAGATGATGATGATGTAAGTACTTTTTTACCTGTAGAAGCTCCACCATATATCATATTGATAGCTGCAATTTCACTTTCTGCTTGTAATACAATCATTCCTGTACGATTCCATGGCTCTTCTGCCATAAAATATTCTAATACCTCACTTTGTGGGGTAATAGGGTAACCAAAATAGCCATCAGCTCCACAGCGAATTGCTGCTTCGGCCATAGCCTCGTTACCTTTCATTAATCTTAATTCTTTCATATCTAATTGTAGATTCTTTATTAAAATAATTAAACTTTAACCCTGTACACAGTTATTACACCGTCAGGGCAAACAAGAGCACAGCTTGTACAGCCTATACATTCCTCTCGGACTTGCTCCATGAAATGGTAGCCCTTACTGTTTACTAACTTCGACATCTCAATTACATTTGTAGGACATACTGGTATACAGACTTGACAGCCCTTACACTTTTCAGTATCCACTACAATTTTTCCTTTCATTGCCATATTCTATATGTTTTTAAAATTGTATTAATTTATATTAATCATCAATTACTATTATAATTGATTACTTATTGTTCTCGTTAAATGCTTTGAGGCGACTCTCTAAATCACCAAATTGTGTTTCTTTTACCAATGATACACAAGCTCTGATTCCTTCAGTTCTATCACTTCCTGTTATTGCTAATGATATTGCACTAATTCCATAATAAACTAATCTATTAAGAAGTTCCACACCAGTCATTCCTGGATAGCTAAATGTAAAGTAAAATCCATCGGCAATTGGCTCTCCAAGATCCTCGTCATATACAATTTTGAAACCATTATCAATAAATAGCTTTTTCATTATCTTGGCTTTTTTGCCATATACTTTTACTATGTCAACAAATTTAAGTTCTCCGCTATTTGCAGCTTCTAGTATGGCATGTAATGCATATTGTGCAGAGTGAGAGGTTCCTGAGCTCAATGCGTATAATGTTCCATATATCATTGAGTAGCCAAACTGTGAAGTTTTGTAATAACGCTTTAAGTCTGGAAATTCAGATTTAAATAAATGATCAGAAATAACCATCATACCTATTCTCTGACCTGCATAACTAAATGCTTTTGAGCTAGAGATAAATAGAATATAATCATCGGTAAAGTTTGCAATACTTGCTTGATACGGTGCCTCACCTGGATGTGATAAGTCTTTACGGAAATCCATAGCAAAATATGCTAAATCCTCCATAACAATCACATTATACTTTTTACATACATCGGCAATAATCTCCAGCTCCAAATCATTGAAACAAATCCATGATGGATTATTAGGGTTGGAATATAAAATTGAGCTATACTCGTTTGTACTTAAATACGATTCTAGTTTTTCGCGAAGCTTGTCGCCACGATAATTATATACATCAAATGAACCCCAACCATAACCAATTACTTGTAACTGTTGTTTATGAACAGGGAATCCTGGATCGATGAATAAAACCTTCTCTCTACCCTCTCTCAAACGATTTACCGTTAGAAAAGCGGCAAAGCTACCTTGCATAGAACCCACAGTTGGAATACATCCTTCAGGAGATACGTCAGCGTTAATAAAGTTCTTTACAAATTTTGATATTTCTGTTTTAAGTGGAGCAATACCATGAATGTCAGGATAAATTGCAGCAACGCCATTTTTAAGGGCTTTTATTTCTGCATCAACTCCAACCTGAGTAGGAGGTAGGCCAGGAATACCCATTTCCATACGGATAAATTTTTCACTAGTAGATACTTCAATGTTATCCACAAGCTTTTTTATCTCACGAATTGTTGCAGTTCCAACTTCAGGAAGTCCACTTTCCTTTATCTTTTTGCTTACAATTTCACTATTTATTGGCGTATTTTGTTCCATTACAGTATTTGTTTTAAAAGGTTCGCAAATATCGTGAATTTATACGATTAATCAAAGGCTTATTTTGATAAAAAGTGTGAATAGAGGATGATAAAAATCACAATTATATTTTCAGAGTAATTAGCTGATAATTAACGGTAATTTTTATTTGTTATTCAGAATAAGAAAATATAGATTACTTAATTTGCTGATCTTCTATAATGTTTGTGAATTTTTATAATTTCGAAAGGAGTATTAATGAAATCCATAATTTTTAGCTTAGAATTGCCTTTCTCTATCCAAGTATTTAAAGGGATTTCCTTTACTGATTTAGCAAATTTACTATTATTAATATCTAATTTATAACGTAGAAATAATTCAATATCAAAAAACCACTTGCTTTGAAATGGATTATTAA
The DNA here is from genome assembly GCA_029939445.1 of Bacteroidales bacterium. Classification (GTDB taxonomy): domain Bacteria; phylum Bacteroidota; class Bacteroidia; order Bacteroidales; family UBA1556; genus UBA6267. The sequence continues at coordinate 12,867 of JAOZSY010000006.1, read as the reverse complement.
AAAGTGAAATTATTTCATTATTATTTCTGAAATACTTTGCTCCACATTGTGTGTCGTAAATGTCTAGTTTTAGAATTATACTAACAAAAGTAGCAAATAATCTACCAAGGTAGTGCCTTATAAATGTTCTCTCTATATTGCTTCCATATAGTTTTATTCTGCTACCAAAAGCGATATTTATACCTTGATCATTAAAGAAAGAAGTAATATTGTCCACCTCGGAAAGTGGTGTGGCTAAATCAGCATCAAGATATCCGAAATAGTCAACTTTGATATTTTTTTCTATCCATAAAACACCTTGTCGTATTGCTTCAGCCTTGCCGACGTTTTCTTTAAGGTTTACAATAAAGGTGTTTGGATTATTGATTATA
>JAOZSY010000006.1:0-12486 GCA_029939445.1 Bacteroidales bacterium | reverse complement strand
AGGTGTTTAATATATGAATGCTGTTATCGTTGCTGCCATCATTAACAAACAGTAAATACTGATTTTTATTATTGGTAACAAAACGTGTAAATACCTCCGTATCTAATCGTGAAGCTTCATTATAAACCGGAATTATTGTGCAGATTTTGTGCATATTACATATGTTGATAGACCAGGTATTTTTAAACCTATTTTATTTAGTAAATTAGTTATTCCAAAGTCCAAAAGTAGGAATGTTTTTGCTATTAGAGCTGTTTTTTTATTGTATTCTTTATTGTTTAGTCCTTTTTGCTCTTTACTGCCATAAAAGCTCTCATTAATTTTTTGAACAACTCTTATAAAGAGTAAACTAGAAAAAAAATATCCTGAGTATTGTATCTCGAAGCCTGCAGATTTTACAACTTTCTTTAGCTCTTTTAAGCTATATCTTCTATAATGCTTTAGGTGTTTATCGTGGTCAGAAAATAAAGAGTTGAAAGCAGGAACAGTTATCAAAAACTTAGTATTATTACTAATAAAATTATTTGTTAATAGTAATCGCAAGAAGTCTTCTTCAAATTCAATATGCTCTATTACATCCATAAGTAGTATTAAGTCAATATTTTGCTCGGGTTTTATGTTTTCAATATTTCTTAGGAGGCTTATGTTGTGGCTTTTAGTTTTAGAATTAAAATATTCTATATCCTCAAGAGAAAATGCGCTATCAATTGCTATATATTTCTTTTCAGGAAATAGATTGGATAGTGAGTTAACAATATATGTATCACCACAGCCTATGTCAGCAATATTGTTGGAACTTGATAATATATGGTCTTTATAAAGGAGCTTTAGCATGAGCTCAAATCTTGCGGTTTCCCAAGGGTGCCTTGTTGTGGACTTTTTATCTCTATGTTCTAATAAATCCATTTTAGTTATTCTTTAATTTATATATTCCTAAAATGCAGCTTCCTTGGATATAAATACTATCAATTTTATTATAATTATACTCTTGGGGATGAAATCTGTAATTTGTAATAAAATAGTCGGCATCAGAAATACTATCTACAATTACAAAATTAGTCTTATTTTCATCAACTAATTTACAATTATCTATGCCTGGAGAGTTTTCTATTTTTACAAAAATAGGATTCCCTTTGCTTATTATTTTTAGTTTTTCAAAACCTTCTTTATAAGATAAACCCCAGTAGTCAATTTCCCAGTTTTGTCTAATGCTATTATTCTCTTTCGATATTAGTTTATTGAAATATATATGTTGATACGGATGTAGTTTAACTATGCTAATTATAGGTGATAATAATATTAAAACGAGTAATGCATAAACTAATCTATCCATTATATTCTTAGGAAAGATTGATCTTATATAAATAATTCCATAAATAGATCCTATAATAATTAGTGGATATAAAAAGAATAAATGTCGCCACCCATCATAGAAAACGGAATTAATAATAATAAAGAGTATCCATAAATCAATAGGTATAAATACGAGAATATAAACAGTTATGATTTTTAAACTAATTCTATTGTTGATATGTTGAATAGTCTTTCTAAATATGTGTATACTTCCAATTAAATATAATAATATAACTGCAATAGGACTGGTAATACTAACCCATGTGGGTATATAGTACCAAGGAATTTCGTTAGCATTAATAAAACTTCCGTTAAAAAGATTAGTATAATTCCATGGGAATTGTGACATTCTGAGAATGCTTTTTAGGAAGATTAATGGATCGTACCATAAGGAAGGCCAAAAGGTTAGAGTGAATGGGATTAATAAAATAAAATATATTAATAATTGCTTTAAAGAATGAACTTTGCTTTTATGCAATATGTATGGTAATATCCAAAAGAATAATGTAAGGATTGGAATCAATATTCCGATGATTCTAATATCCATTAAAAAAGCAGAGGCTAATGCGTGTAGTAAAATTCTATTATTATTATAAGGATTCTCATATACACTAAGCATAGTATATATGCTTATTATAAAAGCAGATAAAAAAGGAATATCTTTGGTGTTGAAGAAGGAATGGGCAAAAATTACAGGGCTTAAGTATAAGATTATTACTCCTAAAATTGCTAGTGAATATGAGTTGAAAATTTTTAGTAAGAGTTTAAAGAAGAAGAATAGGGACAAAATGAAAAATAAATGGGTGACTATATGTCTAGTATATATTTGATTGATATAAGATTTACTAAAACTTTGCAATATATATAATGGTAGCTCAAATGCAGATCCATAGTATTTGTCTGGACTACTATAAATATCTTTATTTCCGTTTATAGCCAAATTATAATTTTGCTCTCCTACACTAATCTGCAAATGATCGTCCCATGGCACGCCATAATCACCTGCAATGCTGAAACCAACAATGATAAATATAGCAAACAGTGCCATCAAAAATAGTTTTTGATATTTGCTTATGTCTTTTATTTCTTTTTGAGTGCTTATTGTCACTATATATATTGTTCTTCTAAACGTTGATATTACTGTGTGTTTTAAGAGTTTTTTGCTTTATACAAACTCTATGCAATATTACTAAAATAAAGATTTATATCACAATTGTTATTTTGAATACTTACACTTTTTGTTTTTGTCTACTTTTGCCAAAATTATTTACTAAAAGAATATAATGAAACTTATAGAAGATACAGTAGGAAGTATTGTTTTTACATTACGAATTGGTAGTTATGATGGCGATATAATAGAAAAGGTTACAGAAGAGGAGCCTTTTGATTTTGTTTTTGGCAAAGGATCGATGCTCGACACTTTTGAAGCAAAGCTTAAGGGTTTAACTATTGATGATGAGTTTAAGTTTTCTCTCACAAAAGACGAAGCTTATGGTGAGTATATGCACGAAATGCAAATTGAAATGGATAAAGAATTTATTCTTGAACAATTTGATGAAACTATTGACCCTGAAGAGGAATTAGTATTGGATAACTATCTTCCAATGCTTGACCCTGAAGGTAATACTTTGAGTGGTAAAATTACATTTATTGATGATAAGATTATTAAAATGGATTTCAATCATCCATTAGCAGATATGGATTTATACTTTGAAGGTAAATTGATTAATTTAAGACCGGCAAATGCTCAAGAAATTGAAGATGGTGAGATTTTTCAACCTACGGAATTCAGAGATGCAGGCCCTGACGAGCCTCCTGTTTGTACGTTCTAGATAGCTATATAATTAATTAAAGTAGTTATTATAGATTATTATATTCTTTCAGGTTAGTGCATTTTCTTTGAGGCTATCGAGTTTTTATTAATTCAATTCGGCAAAGTGATAAGGTGATGGAGTATCACTACTAACAGCCCTTGAGATGTAGGTTTATAGTGTTTTTATGCTAACTAATTTGTATGGCGCCATCTATTTGTAGTAGACAATCTTTTAAGATTACTCTTATCACACCATGGTTATGGACTAGCTCTAATTACCATTACTATTAAAAAATATTGTTTGATATTGTATGCAAATGGGGGAGTTTAGGGGCAAAAGTTAATATTAATTAATAAAAATAATGAATAACTATAATAAAATATAATACTACTCGTTTTACAGACGTTGAGTTATTAAGTTTATTTATATCTTTGCAACTCATTTTATGAATAATAAAAATAGATAATTTGAAAATTACTACAAAAATTATAGCAGCATTATTAGTAATATTATTGCTAAATAACAAATATGCTAAGGCTCAAGAGTCTAGCGATTTAAATGCAATTACAACAGCAGTCCCTTTCTTATTGATTGCTCCTGATTCTCGATCAGGATCAATGGGAGATATAGGTGTAGCAACAAGCCCTGATGGGAGTTCTCAGCATTGGAATGCTGCCAAATATGCGTTTATTGATGCAAAAATGGGATTTACAGTTTCTTATAGCCCATGGTTAAGAGAACTTACTAGCGATATAGGTTTAAGCTATATTACTGGTTATTATAAGATAAACGATATGTCTGCAATATCAGGTTCTTTAAGATATTTTAGTCTTGGGGAGATTGAGTTTACTGATAAATTTGGTGTTTCTCAAGGTACATACGAACCAAATGAATTTGCAATTGATGCTGCTTATATTCGTAAGCTTGGCAAAAATATCTCAGGTTCTGTTACTTTAAGATATATAAATTCAAACCTTACTCTTGGTCAAACAGTACAAGGTCAATCTACTGTAGCTGGTCAGGCAATTGCTGCCGATGTTGCGGTTTATTATACTAAAGATGTTCGTTTTGGTAAAACAAAAGGTAATGTTGCTTTTGGTGCACAAATGTCGAATGTGGGTAATAAGATTTCATATTCTGAAGGTTTAGAAACAGATTTCTTACCTATGAATTTCCGATTTGGTCCAAGTGTAATGGTTCAGCTTGACCAATACAATAAGTTTACATTCTCAATGGATATCAATAAATTATTAGTGCCAACTCCTCCTACATATAAGGAAGATGCTGATGGTAATACGGTAATTGATAAAGGTATGGATCCTGAAAGAAGTGTTGGTAATGCTATATTTACTTCTTGGTATGATGCTCCAGGTGGTTTCTCTGAAGAAATGAGAGAGTTTTTTATTGGTACAGGTGTTGAATATGCTTATGATGAGAAATTCTTTGTTAGAGGAGGTTACTTTTATGAGCACGAAACTAAAGGAAATAGAAAATATTTTACTTTAGGAGCGGGCTTTAAATATAATGTTTTTACTCTAGATTTTTCTTACTTAATACCTACTACTCAGCGTAATCCGTTGGAAAATACTTTAAGGTTTACATTATTGTTTAATTTCGATGATGCAAAATCTGCGAATATTTAATAGAGAATAAGACACTATAAAAATAGCGATATTGTTTTAAGAACGATATCGCTATTTTTGTTTTAAAAAGATTGTTATTTTTACATGATAATAAAACAAGAATTATGAGAATAGGATTTGGTACAGATACTCACCGATTAGTAGAGGGTGAAACGCTAATAATAGGAGGCGTTGAAATTGATTATATAAAGGGCTGTGATGGACATTCTGATGGTGACGCTCTAATTCATGCAATCTGTGATTCTATGTTAGGAGCTTTAGCATTGCGCGATATTGGATTTCATTTTCCTGATAATGATGTTGAGAATAGGGATAGAAACTCTGCTGATTTTCTAATTTATACAGTTTCGCTAATAAAATCAAGAGGTTATAAGGTTGGTAATATAGATTCTGTAATTCATATTCAAGAACCCAAAATGAATCCGCATATTGAGGAAATGATAAACACTTTGGCAAATATAATGAGTATTAATAATGATCAAATATCTATAAAGGCAAAAACAGGTGAGAAAGTTGGTATTATTGGTAGGGGAGAAGTTATAAGCGTAGATGTAATTGCTTTACTAGAAAAAGTATAGTATGGGAAAGAATGAAAATATTTCCTGTTATATTACCGCTGGAGGAAAAGCCAAAAGAATAAATGGCAGAATAAAGGCTTTTATTGAAATATCGGGGGAACGGATTATTGATAGAAACCTGAAGATATTTAGAGAACTTTTTTCTGAAATAGGTATTATAACTAATTCTCCTAAGAATTTCCATGAGTTTAAGAAAAGTGATATTATAATAATTTCTGATATTTATACTGATATTGGCCCATTAGCAGGAATTCATGCGGCATTGCAAAACACAAAATGCAAATATGTATTTATAGTAGCGAGCGATATGCCATTTATACAAGAGAAATATATAAAGCTCCTTAGCAATGCTGTAGCATTAAAGGAATATGATGCTGTAGTGATGAGGCATAATGATAGAATTGAACCATTATTTGCACTCTATAATACGAGGATATTAAAAAAACTAGAATTATTTATTAAGGATGGAGAATCTTATGCTCTACGTAATTTTCTAAAAATTATTTCGACTCACTATATTAATATTTCTAATCAAAATATTTTCTATAATGTAAATTATGAAGAAGATATCTTAAAGACAAAATAAAAAAGCTGCAATTACTTAAAAGTAATGTGCAGCCTCTTTTCTCTCATTTTATTAGTGATATTTTATCTTATATGGTATACATAGCAGTAACTGCCATGGCCATTATTACAGTGTAAATATAAAAGTACACTCTCTGAGAGTCCTTTTTTACTACTAATTCTTTTTTGGTTTTCATAATAAATCGTTTTAAGTATTATATCTATCTCATTAAATACAATGAGATAGATTTTTATTACCGCACGTTTCCTTTAAAAATTGTGCCAAACTAAATAATTATTGACTTCTTAAGGATTATTAACAATGATTTAATATGAAAGCTTTATGAATTATCTCTTTTTATATTTATTACTATAGTAAGAAACTTAATAAAATACCTGCCGCAACAGCACTGCCTATTACTCCCGATACATTGGGAGCCATAGCATGCATAAGCAAGTGATTATTTTTGTCATATTTTAGCCCTTCAGTATGAACAACTCTTGCACTATCCGGTACTGCCGAAACTCCTGCAGCTCCCACTAGAGGGTTTATTTTATTACCTTCTTTAAGAAATAGGTTCATTATTTTGGCAAAAGTTATTCCTCCAGCAGTAGCTATCACAAAACTTGCTGCTCCTAGCCCAAATATCATTAGTGATGAAGTATTAAGAAATACTGTTGCTTGAGTAGAAGCGCCAACTGTTACTCCTAGGAGTATGGTTACAATGTCGATAAGTGAATTCCGAGCTGTGTCTGCAAGTCGCTTTGTAACACCACTCTCTTTTAGTAAATTACCAAAGAATAACATACCTAAAAGTGGTATTGAACTTGGAGATATAAACGCTGTTAATAGAAACCCTATTATGGGGAATAGTATTTTTTCAAACCTAGGCACTACTCGTGGAGGTTTCATTCTTATTACTCTTTCCTTTTTAGAAACCAATAGTCGCATTATTGGTGGCTGAATTACTGGTACTAAAGCCATATATGAGTATGCAGCAATTGCAATTGGGCCTATTAAGTTCTTAACTTGTACGCCATTATACATATTTACTCCATTGGCGAGTTTTGAGCTTAGAAATATTGCTGTAGGTCCATCAGCACCTCCAATAATTCCTATGGCACCAGCCTCTGGTGGGAGAAATCCCATTGCTAATGATCCTAAGAAAGTTATAAAAATTCCAATTTGTGCCGCTGCTCCCAAGAGCATAAGTTTAGGATTTGATATTAAAGACGAAAAATCAGTCATGGCTCCTATACCAAGAAAAATTAAAGGAGGATAAATTCCCAAAGTTACACCCATATAAAGGTAATTAAGTACACTTCCACTCTCGTAAATACCAAGTTTTAATCCAGCTCCTTCAAGAAAAGGAATGTTTCCTATAAGTACTCCAAAGCCTATGGGTATTAATAATAATGGTTCGTAATCATACTTTATTGCTAGAAAAATGAAGAATAATCCTATAAATATCATTACAAAATGCCCTATTGTTGCATTAGTGAATCCTGAATATTCCCAGAATTTTAGAACTCCCGCCGTATTATCATTTTCTGTGGCAACATTATTTTGAGTGCTAATACTTAGCTCAGTACTTATTTTCTCTAGGCTATCAGTATGAAGTCCAAAAGCATGCGAGATTGTCATTAGGATGCCTATCGCAGTAACTATTGTAATTAGTTTTTTCCAATTATTCATAATAATTCTATTATAAGTTAATTTCAATAATTACCTGGTCTTGAAGTACTGCATCTCCAATATTTGCTACTATCTTTGAAATGGTACCAGCCTTTTCTGAGACAAGTACATTCTCCATTTTCATAGCTTCATAAACGAAAAGGTTATCTCCAACTTTTATTGTATCGCCTTCTTTTACATTTATTGCGATAATGTTGCCTGGTAATGGGCATTTAACTTTAAAGCTTGTTGATTCTTCTTCTTGTTTAATGCTTTTAGTTGTTTTTACTGCTTGTCGAACAAGAGTTGGTGTTTTCTTCGTTTGTATTTCTTTTTCGAGTTCAACTTTATAATTTGAGCCGTTTATTTCTAACTCAATTGTCTTACCGTCTTGCTTATTAATTTCCACATCATATTTGTGGCCTCGTATTTTAAAACTAAAATTCTTCATAGTATTTTTATTTTCTATAATCGTTCATTGCATATATTTTGGAATTCCATGGAGAATATCTTTTAGATATTTTTTTAATGGTAATCTTCCCACTTTCTAAGTCATGTTGCTGGCTTAGTATTATCGAAATTGCTGCTGCAATTGCGGCACTTTCATTTCCAGTAAGTTCTAAAGAATTGTTTTGCGCACATTCCTTTTTTCCTGCTCTTCTGAGTTTATTTCTTGTATAGGTATCCAGAAGTTTTGGAATTAAAGAATAAATTGCAAAAAGAAAAGAGAGAGCTGTTAATACAATCAGATACCCTACAATGCTTACCATTATTCCGAACTCCATATTTGCTAATAGTATATTCATAATTAAAACTTATTATAAAGGTATATTTGAATGTTTTTTTGGAGGATTAGTATCTTTTTTAGTAGATAATGTTTTTAATCCTCTAATTATTCTGAAACGAGTATTACGAGGTTCAATAACATCATCAATATACCCGTATCTTGCCGCTTCATAAGGATTTGCAAATTTCTCCGTATATTCTTTTTCTTTTTCAGCAATATACTTTGTAGCTTCTTCAATGCTCATTCCGCTTACCGATCTAGCTTCAAGAACTTCCACAGCTCCTTTGGGACCCATTACTGCAATTTCGGCAGTAGGCCATGCGTAATTTAGATCTCCTCTTAATTGTTTGCTACTCATTACATCATGTGCTCCACCGTATGATTTGCGAAGTGTAATTGTAATTTTAGGAACGGTAGCCTCACCATAGGCGAAGAGTAATTTTGCTCCGTGAGTTATTATTCCATTATGCTCTTGACGACTTCCTGGCATAAAACCAGGAACATCTACTAATGTAAGTACTGGAACATTAAAAGCGTCGCAAAAGCGAACAAAACGAGCGGCTTTACGTGAAGCATCTACATCTAATACTCCAGCAAGATAATTAGGTTGATTAGCCACAATGCCAACAGGCATTCCGTCAAATTTAGCATATCCTGTTACTATATTCTTTGCATAATGACGTTGAAATTCTAAAAACTCTTGATTGTCTACTATAGTGTATATAACATCCTTAACGTCGTATGCTTCTGTTGCATTTTCAGGAATTATACTATTTAATATATCATCTAATCTATCAATAGGGTCGTTGCATTCTGTTTGTATAGGGTCTTCTAAATTATTCTGTGGTAAGTATTCTAATGTTTTTCTAATCAGTAGAATGCCTTCATCCTCATCGTCGGCTCTAAAGTGTGCAACTCCAGATTTTGTTGCATGCACACTTGCTCCTCCAAGCTCTTCGGTGCTAATAACTTCGCCAGTAACAGTTTTAACAACCTTAGGCCCAGTTACAAACATATAGCTTGTTTCATTACTCATAATTACAACATCAGTTAGGGCAGGAGAGTATACTGCTCCCCCAGCGCAAGGGCCAAATATTGCTGATATTTGAGGAATAACTCCAGATGCCATTATATTGCGTTGGAATATCTCAGCATAGCCGGCAAGACTGTTTACGCCTTCCTGAATTCTTGCTCCACCACTATCATTTATACCAATGATTGGAGCTCCAACTTTCATTGCTAAATCCATTACTTTGCAGATCTTATTTGCAAAAGTCTCAGAAAGAGATCCTCCAAAAATGGTGAAATCTTGCGCATAAATAAAAACTACTCTACCATCTATTGTCCCGTGGCCAGTAACTACACCATCTCCTAGAAAATGTTGCTTGTCGATTCCTAAATTGGTACTTCTGTGCTGTACAAACATATCAAATTCTTCGAAACTACCTTCGTCTAGAACCATTTCTATTCGTTCTCTTGCAGTATATTTACCTTTTTTATGTTGAGAATCAATGCGTTTTTGTCCACCTCCCAATGCAGCCTCTTCTCGCTTGGATATCAATTGATTTATCTTCTCTTGATTATTCATTTCTTTTGATTTTATTTAAGTTTTACTATTAGGTGAAATAGATAACAGTGTTTTTTGCGTTAAATTAATTGCAAAATACTATTTTACTATTTTATTATTTCTTGCTACATAATTCGGTTAGTACTCCATTTGTAGATTTAGGATGAAGAAATCCAATGCTAAGGCCTTCAGCACCTTTTCTACTTTGCTTATCAATTAATTTAATCCCTTTATTTTCTGCATCTTGCAAAGCCTTGTTTGTGTCTTCAACAGCAAAAGCTATATGGTGCATGCCTGGGCCTTTTTTAGCTACAAACTTGCCAATAGGACCGTCTTCACTGGTTGATTCTAGAAGCTCAATTTTTGTATCACCAACTTGAAAAAAAGCTGTCCGTACTTTCTGGTCTTTCACTTCTTCAATAGCATAACATTTTAACTCTAATACTTTTTCGTAGTATTCAATACTTTCTTCTAAATTTGTTACAGCTATGCCTATATGTTCTATATGTGTTGGTTTCATAATTTTTATCTTTAAATTATTTATAGTTTAATAAATATTAATCCTTATTATTATTAGCTGCAAAAATAGAGCAGTTTATCTTTTGTTATTTCACAAACACTGTATCAAATATTGAACTTTAATTGATTATTGTCAATATTGTTTAAAATCAATAAATGTGATAATGAATACTATGAATTAAATCTATATTTTGTTATTATATTATATAGTGGTTTATTTAAAGTTAATAGTATGATAGTCGGCATACCTAAGATTTTGATCTTGTTTAAGCTTTAGTATTTTCTTTGTAAAAATTATAAATATCTGAAGTTTATTTTTTATTAGCCAATCAATAGCTGCAGGTTTTTCTTCTACAGCATCCACAAGTACAAGCAGAAAATTAAATTTGTGTACCCTTAGCCATTTTATCGCATCTTCCTCATCGTCCACAGCATTACTAAATGCAGCTAATTGACTAAAATTATTTTTCATTAACCAATTAAATGCATCTACATCATGCCGAATTGCTGAAACAAGAGCAGCCAATTCAGGATATTCACTATTAAGTAACCATTTATGAAATTTTACATTTCCATCAACGGCCTCTATAGCAGCCAAAATTATCTTAGTTGGATAATTATAGAGTTCTTTTTTTTTGATTGATTTTTTATTTTGCATACTTAAAATAATAGATTATTACAAAATTACTATTTTTTTCATAAGGTGGAAGCTTTAGATTTAAAAGTTGCAATAAATATTTTTGTTAATAGAGAATGATACAAATGTGAAATCCTTTTATTAATAAGCCTTATAGAGTAATATTTAGTGTTATTTGATATTTAGATAATTAAAGCTGTAAAAATAATTGTTCAATTTTTGACAATTCTCAATATTATCTTGATAAAATACGAATATGAGATTAAAAAACATTGTGTGGGTCATTGTACTTTTGTACTAAGAATTTTAAGAGAGGAATTTATTCTTTTAATGAAGATAATTCCATATAGTAGTAAACTTATTTTTAAAAACATATATTATGAATGTTGAGCAAATGATGAACGGCTTGGAGCAGAAGCATCCAGGTGAAGTTGAGTATCTTCAAGCAGTACGTGAAGTATTAGAGTCTATCGAAGATGTTGTTAATGAAAATCCTCAGTATGAGGCTGCTGGTATTATTGACCGTGTAGTTGAGCCAGATCGTATTCTTACTTTCAAAATTCCATGGGTTGGAGATGACGGAAAAGTTAATGTAAACCTTGGTTACCGTATTCAGTTTAACAATGCTATTGGACCTTATAAAGGTGGTCTTCGTTTTCACCCAAGTGTAAATTTATCAATTCTTAAGTTTTTAGGTTTCGAGCAAATTTTCAAGAACTCTTTAACTACTCTTCCTATGGGCGGTGGTAAAGGTGGTTCTGATTTTGATCCTAAAGGTAAGTCTGACAACGAGGTTATGCGTTTTTGTCAAGGTTTTATGATGGAATTGGAAAATATGATTGGACCTGAGACTGATGTGCCTGCTGGTGATATCGGAGTTGGTGGTCGTGAGATTGGATTCCTTTATGGTATGTATAAAAAATTACGTAAAGAGCACACTGGTGTTTTGACTGGTAAAGGTCTTAACTGGGGTGGTTCTTTAGTACGTGCTGAGGCTACAGGTTTCGGTAATGTATATTTTGCTAAAGAAATGCTTGCTACTAAAGGTGAGGCTTTCGAAGGTAAAACTGTTGCTATCTCTGGTTTTGGTAATGTTGCTTGGGGTGCTGCTCTTAAAGTAACTGAGTTGGGTGGAAAAGTTGTTACTATTTCTGGCCCTGATGGTTATATTTATGACCAAGCTGGTATCTCTGGTGAGAAAATCGATTATATGTTAGAGCTTCGTGCTTCTAATAACGATGTTGTTAAGCCTTATGCTGATGAATTTGAAGGAGCTAAATTCTTCGCAGGAAAACGTCCTTGGGAAGTTAAAGTTGATGTAGCTCTTCCTTGTGCTACTCAAAATGAGC